>NZ_JAFAVV010000361.1 GCF_019242285.1 Bradyrhizobium sp. | reverse complement strand
CATCACCGTCTCGGTGCAGGTGTTCTTCACGCTGCTGGCGGCGCGCTTCGTCACGCCGATGCTCGCGGCCTATTTCCTCAAGCACCACGACCATGACGACCCGCCGCCGGGGCGGATCCTCAACACCTATCACACCATCGTCTCCTGGTCGGTGCGGCACTATCTGATCACCATCCTGATCGGCTTCGGCATCTTCGCCGCCTCGATCTGGAGCATCACGCTATTGCCACAGGGCTTCCTGCCGGCGCAGGACACCGCGCGCTCGCTGCTCGCGATGGAGCTGCCGCCGGGCTCGCAGCTCGAATTCACCGAGCAGGTCACCGAAGACATTGTGGCGCGCCTGCGCAAGCGGCCCGATGTCAAGAGCGTGTTCGTGGACGGCGGCCGGGTGCCGCCCGGCACGCTGGAGGTGCGCCGCGCCGCGCTGATCATCAACTACACGCCAAAGGGCAGCCGCAGCATCACCCAGCGCGAGCTCGAGCTCTCGATCGCCAAGGAGCTGGAGACCGTCCCCGACATCCGCTTCTGGTTCCTCGACGAGAACGGCCTGCGGGCGATCTCGCTCGTCGTCACCGGCACCGACAGCAACATCGTCAACAACGTCGCCAACGAGCTGGCGACGCAGATGAAGCGGGTCCCGATCATCTCCGACGTGATCGCGGAGACCTCGCTGGAGCGCCCCGAGCTGCGCATCCTGCCGCGCGCCGATCTCGCGGCCCGCCTCGGCGTCTCGACCGAGAGCCTGTCGCAGACCGTCCGCGTCGCCACCATCGGCGACGTCGGCCCCGCGCTCGCCAAGTTCGACGCCGGCGACCGGCTGGTGCCGATCCGCGTCCAGCTCGAGGATTCCGCACGCGGCAATCTGCGCACGCTGGAGCAGTTGCGGGTGCCGCTCGGCGAGCACGGCGAGAAGGGCGGCGTGCCGCTGTCGGTCATCGCCGACATCAAGCTCGACCAGGGCCCGACCAGCATCAACCGCTACGACCGCGAGCGGCAGGCCACCGTGGCGGCCGACCTGGTCGGCGCCGCGGCGCTGGGCGACGCCACCAAGAAGATCGGCGAGCTGCCGGTCATGAAGAGCCTGCCCAAGGGCGTCAAGGTCAGCCCCTCCGGCGACGCCGAAAGCCTCAACGAATTGTCCGACGGCTTCGCCACCGCCATCACCGGCGGGTTGATGATGGTCTATGCGGTGCTGGTGCTGCTGTTCGGCACCTTCCTGCAGCCGATCACCATCCTGTTCTCGCTGCCGCTCTCGATCGGCGGCGCGATCGCCGCGCTGCTGTTGACCGGCAAGCAGCTCACGACGCCGGTGTGGATCGGCATCCTGATGCTGATGGGCATCGTCACCAAGAACGCCATCATGCTGGTGGAGTTCGCAATCGAATCGATCCACGCCGGCACGCCGCGCCACGAGGCGATCATCGACGCCGGCATGAAGCGCGCCCGCCCGATCGTGATGACCACGATCGCGATGGCGGCCGGCATGATGCCGAGCGCGCTCGCGGTCGGCGCCGGCGGCGAGTTCCGCTCGCCGATGGCGCTCGCAGTCATCGGCGGCCTGATCTTCTCGACCATCCTGTCGTTGGTGTTCGTGCCGGCGATGTTCATGGTGATGGACGACATCGGCACGCTGATCTGGCGCTTTGGCAGAAGGCTCGTGGTGTCGCATGCCGATGACGAGCATGCCGAGCGCGACCACCATGCAGCCCCGCCAAAGCCGGTCCAGATGCCACCGGCACTCGCGCATCCGCCGGCGGCGGAGTAGCTTGCAGGCCTATTGGATGTGAGCGTCGGCGAGCGCGGGATGGCCTGACCAGTCCTCGCCCTCGATCAGCATGTGCTCGACAATCTTGGCGGCTGGCCCATCGATCTGCGCGAGCTGCCGCCGGAAATAGCTGGGCAGCATCGCGTCCGCGTCGGTCGAGATCGAATGCCGGCCCGTCTCGATCGCGACGCGGGCGGTCACGCCGCTGCCGGCGAAGAAATCCAGCACCGTCGAGCCCGGATAGGACAGCGCCCGCACCAGGCGCTCGATCAGCGCCTTCGGCTTCTGCGTCGGATGGCCGACGCGCTCCCGTGAATTGCCGTTGAGCCGCGGGATGCGCCAGACATTGGTCGGGTTGATGCCCATGTCGAGCCGGTCCGCATTGAGCCGCCGGTCGCGCTTGTAGCGCGCCAGCGTTTCCGCATCGAGCGGGATCCTGACCGCGTCGAGATCGAAATGATAGACGGGCGTCCGCGCGAACCAGGCGATCTCCTCATGCCGGTTGGCGAAGAAGCGATGCGCGCCGACGCCGTTGGGATAGTTCCAGACGATCAGGTTGACCAGCCGCATCGCGCTGTGCCGCCGCAGCCAGCCGATCAGGCTGAGCAGGTCGCCGCTGCCGGCCTCGCTCTGGTATTGCAGACCACCGAACAGCACGAAATTGCCCGAGGGCTTAAGCACGCGCTCGACTTCGGCCAGCCATTGACCGGCCCAATCGACATAGTCGGCGAGGTCGTCCCAGGCCGCGACATTGATGTTGTAGGGCGGATCGCAGATCACGAGCTGGATCGAGCCCGAGGGAATCCGGCGCAGCGTCTCGAGGCAATCGGAGACCGCGACGATATGCGCGCTCGGCGCGGACGCAGGCGCCGGCGTTGTGCGGGCCGAGGAATGCGGCAGCCCGAGCTTCCGCAGCCGGTTCATCCCGATATGACCGGCGTTGCGATGCGACCTGTTCGACATCTTGTGCCAAAACCAACCGCGCCGGCGCCAATCTATTCCGCGCCTTCGCGCGGTCAATCGCCGCGCCGTCACCCGACGTCAGTATTGCCGGCGTCGGGCGCTGAAGTCCTGGGCGATGCCGCGGCCGGGCACCGGCGGCGGCATCGTATCCGAGGCAGGCGGTACGACGAATGCCGTAAAGCGCTGGCTGGCGCCCGTCTCGCCCCAGAGCGCCGATTGCACGACGAAATCGGACTTGACGAACTGCTCGGCGCGCCTGGCAACGCTCTCGATCGAGTTCACGCAATCGGCGTCCTCGACGTAGCACAGCGCTGCCCAGCCCTTCGCGAAGCCGGCTCCGTCCGGCAACTGCAGGGTATGCGGATGCACCAGCCGCACGTCGTAGCTCGGATGATCGGGGCTGTAGAAGGCGAGCGCGAAGGCCAGGCCGTCGTCACCGCCGGCGGCCGGGAGGGAGGTCTCCGACCAGGCGTGCCATTGCCGGGTCAGTTCGGCCGCGGCCTGCCGATAGAAGTTGCGCCCCTCGCTCAGCGGATGTTGATTCCGGTACAGCGCATGCGCCGGCGCCGCGACGAAAACCGCGAAGAGACCGATGCCGAGCGCGGCCGCCGCCAGGTTCACGGTATGGAAGCGCAGGATCGGCCCCTTCGTGCCGGCGACGATCAGGATCACGAACAGGAAAACGCCCTGCAGCGCCCAGAGCGGGAGCATGTCCGTGCCCACGACCACCGAGGTGATCGCCGGAAAGGCGACGGTGCCGATGCTGATGCAAAGCAGCAGCCGCAGGCTGGAAGGCATGGCGCGGAAATCCCAGCGCGGAGCCATCAAGGCACAGATCGCCGCCGGCACCGCCACCAGCGCGCCGATGCCGAGCACGAAGATCAGCACCTCGTGCAGCGATGCGGCGAGGGATTTGCCGGCGTGATAGGCCAGCGCATAGGTGAACGGCTGCGCTCCGGTCACGGCCAGCCAATGGATGTGCGGCGCGAGCGCCACCAGCGTGGTGCCGGCCGTAACCCAGGGCGCCCAGGACAGGAAATAGGTGCGGCGTTCCGGATGACAGATCGCGGCCACAGCAAAGCTCGCGAGCAGGAACACCGAATAGTACTTGCCGAGCATGGCGAGCGCCGCCGAGGCGCCCGCCGCGGCCGCCCATCGAAGCGCGCGTGTCTCGAACGAGCGCAGGAAGCACCAGGTCGCGAGCGGCCAGGTCGCCAGCAGCACGGTATTGGCGTTGAAGCGCTGCGCATGGAACTGGTAGATCGGCAGCAGCATCAACAGCGAAAGCACGATCACGCGCTTGTCGCCGGAGACGAAGCGCCGCGACACCAGGTCGACCATCCACAGCGCAATCGCCGCATTCACGATCGCCATGAGCTGGAACGACCAGTTGGTGAGCGGGAAGACCGATGTCCATGCGCGTGCCACCCACCCCATCAGCGGCGGATGCTTGGAATTGCCCCAGTCGAAGCTGCGGCCGAGCGTCCAAGTCTCCAGCACGTCCTGGTGCAGGTCGCCGCCGGTGTAGGCGATCGCCAGGAAGGCCCACCAGATCGCGACGAATCCGATCAACATCAGCGGAATCGCCCAGCCCGCCTCGATTCCGTCGAGCCAGACCTGAAACGGTTTTCGCCAGCGCGCGGGCGTCCCCTCCGCGCGCGCTGCCATCACCGATAACGCAACCACCTATCGCTCCCCAAACGCGCGCAGCAGGTACGCAGACGTCGTTCCCCATTCGCGCGGCGAATGGCGGCCCCGATCACGCGCTGCTGATCAACTCGTTCAGGTTCATTACAAACCGTTCATGTCGGGAATGGTCAACAAGAATGTCTCAAATAAGAATCTTTCTAAACGCCGCGTCCCCACTCGTGGCGGCATCAGGAATGCCGCCAAAATGGCGGATTCCACACGAGTGCGCGCAGCGCGTGTGCACCTCGGTCTTTTCCGCGAGCGCTATTCGTTGCGGGCGATCGTCGTCAGCCGCGTCAGATTCTGCAGCAGAATGCGGCCGCGCTGCAGATCCAGGATGCCGTCCTTGCGCCAGGACTGAAGCTGCCGGTTGACGCTCTCGCGCGCGGCGCCGACGAAGATGCCGAGTTGCTCCTGCGAGATGTGCACCTCGGAGCCGAAATCGGCGGCCAGCGCGACAAGACGTCGCGCAAGCCGCACCGGCAGGGGCTGCAGCATCGATTCCTCCATCCGCTCGCTCTGCCAGCGGATGCGCTGGCAGAGCAGCATGATGATCTTGATTGCGACCTTCGGCTCGCGCTCGAGGAAGCTCAGGAAATCCTCACGCCGCAGCACGAATAATTCGCTTGTCTCGCCCGCGGTCGCATCCGCCGTGCGGCTCTGTCCGTCCAGCACGGCGACCTCGCCGAACAGATCACCCGGTCCCATGAAATTCAGCGTCAGCCGGCTGCCGTCGGAGGCACCGGTCTCGATCCGGATCTGTCCCCGCCGCACGCCGAACAGGGCATCGCCGGCATCGCCCTTCTGGAACAGGACCTCGCCCGTCGCCAGATGCTCGGTATGGCAAAGGGTCGCGAGCCGCTGCAATTCGTCAGGGCCTAGATCCGCGAACATCGGGTTCATTTTCAGGATGACCGCAAATTCGGCCTGTTTGCTCATTGCAATGCCCTTAACTGCTACACAACGAAGAACTGTGTCATAAGTCACATAACTTTGCAGCTCCCTTGAATATTTTTGGGGCCCTTTTTGAGCGCGGCCTCCCTTTCGGAGGTAAGCTCGAGAGATTGGCTTGGCTTGACAGGGACTGAAGGGCCTGCCCGGGAATGTCGACATGAAAGCACTGAAAATCACCGGCGCCGCGATCGGCGTGGTCATCGTCGTCCTCGCGCTCGTGTTGATCGTCGGGGTTCCCTCCGGCTTCCTGACGTCTATGATCCAGGACCGCGCCGAGCGGGCCACCGGATACCGGCTGACCATCGACGGCACCACCAAGGTGAGCCTGTGGCCGTCGCTCAACGTCACCCTCACCGATCTCACACTGCAGGATCCGAAGGACCGCGAGGGCCTGCACCGCATCACCGTCGCCAGCCTGACGGCCGACATGACGCTGTCGAGCGTGTGGTCCGGCCATCCCGAGATCAGCGAGCTGATCGTCAACAAGCCGGTGCTCTACCGGCCGCTGCTGCGCGAGCGTGATCGCGACCGCGCCGTGCCTGTCACCAGCGTTCCGGCGGACGAGGCAGATCATTTCTCCATCGAGCACATCAAGCTGGTCGACGGCACCATCGTGGCCTCGAATGCCCGTGACCATGTCGAGGCCCGCATCGAGGCGATCAATGCCGGCGTCACCATCGATCCCGACCGCAAGATCAAGGTGACGGGCACGGCGCGCGCGGCCGGCAATCCGATCAAGTTCGATCTCGGCGCGACCCCACCTCCGCCGCCGGTCGGGCACCAGAACATGCCGGTCGAGTTGTCGCTCGACGCGCCCGGCCTGTTACACGGCCCGCTCACCGCGCGCGCCGAGGTCCGGCTCAACGGCCCGCTCGTCATGATCAACAGCCTGAGCGGCAATCTCGGCGACGGCGCCTTCAACGGCTGGGCCTCGGTCGACGTCGCGAGTAAGCCGCTGGTGAAGGTCGATCTCGACTTCCAGCGATTCGAAATTGGCGCCGCTGCGTCGGGCACCCAGGTGACGCGAACCTGGAGCGATGCGCCGATCGACCTGATCCGGCTGAACTATGTCGACGCCCAGATCAAGATTTCGGCCGCGGAGGCCAGTATCGACCAGGCGCGATTCGCGCCGGCCGAGATCGACGCCACGCTCGCCGCCGGCGTGCTGAAGGCGTCCTTCCCCAATCTCGGCACCTATGGCGGGCAGTCCTCCGGCGAGATCATCGTCGATGCCTCGAGCGGCAACCCGGTCTATGCGATGCATTGCGACCTCGTCGGCGTGCGCGCCCTGCCGCTGCTGTCGGGGCTTGCCGATTTCGACAAGATCGACGGCAAGATGCAGGCCAAGATCGCCGCGCGCACCACCGGCGCGAGCCAGCGCGCCATCATGGCGAACCTGTCCGGCAACGCCTTCCTGAACTTCCAGGACGGCCAGATCCGCGGCCTCAATGTCGCGCAGATGATCCGCTCGCTGACCGCGAGCCCGTTGTCGGGCTGGCAGGAGCAGCAGGAGCAGGCCACCGACCTGAGCCAGCTTTCCGCCTCGTTCAAGATCGACCGCGGCCAAGCCGTCACCACCGATCTCAATCTGGTTGGCCCGCTGGTCAAGGTGACCGGCACCGGCACCATCGACCTCGGCACCAAGATGCTCGGCTTCCGCGTCGAGCCCAAGCTCGTGCTGACCACCCAGGGCCAGGGCCGCACCTCCGATCCCGTCGGCTTCGGCGTGCCGGTCCTGATCGACGGGCCGTGGGAACAGCCGCGCATCTATCCCGACATGGCCGGCATCTTCGACAACCCCGATGCGGCCTACGCCAAGCTCAAGGAGATGGGCAAAGGCCTGTTCAACGGCAACAATGCCGGCGCGCTCGGCGGGCTGTTGAACGGCCTGTCCGGCCTGACCGGGAATCAGTCCAACAGCAGCGGCACGCCCGGCGGCAATCCGAACAGCGATTCGCTGGGCGGCCTTGGCCAGACCCTGGGCGGCCTGATCCAGCAGGGCCTGGGCGGAGGCCGAAACCGCAGCATCCCAAGCCGCAGCGACGACGCAGGCACCGCCTCCCAGCCCGCGCCCGCCCCGCCGCCGCAGGCCGCCGAGAACGAGGCCGGCCAACCGTCCACCCAGGACAGCCAGCCGATGAACGACGTGCTGAAGCAGCTGTTCAACCGGTCGCCGAACTAGGCCTTGAGGCCCAATGCGTCCGCAATCACCTCCCCCGCGTGCGAGGGAGGTCGACGCGCTCGTAGAGCGCGCCGGGTGGGGCTCTTGGCGCCGCGACCACAACTGGCAGTTCCCGAGCCGCGCTCCCTCCCCAGCCCTCCCCCGCAAGCGGAGGGCAATCGCATATGGAGGGCTATCGCATATGGGACGAGTGGAGCGGTTGGGCTCACCCTCCCCTGGAGGGGGAGGGTCGGCACGCGATCGAGCGAAGCGAGATGCGTGCCGGGGTGGGGTGACGGTCTCTCCGTAT
>NZ_JAFAVV010000034.1 GCF_019242285.1 Bradyrhizobium sp. | reverse complement strand
ACCTGTTCTGGTTCGCCCATCATACCGTCGTGATGGCGGCACTGACACGATTGCCGCCGATTCCCTGCCTTGCCTACGGCAACGCCAATGATCTCGCCCGCCAGCTCGGCGAATTCCTCCTGCGCGGCATCGGACTTAACGAGGCCGCAATTACCACCCATTGGGGCAGCGAATTGACGCAGTCGCCGCCGACGGAAGCTGCAGAAAGTGCATGACATGAACATCGCCACCGAACCCAACATTGCAGGCAAGCCCTACGACGAGAAGGCGCCCAAGCGCCGGGCGAGGCCGGTGCTCTGGTTCTTCATCGTCGGGCTGCTGCTGGCTCTGCTGGTCGGCGGGCTGGTCTGGTTCAACTATTTCCGCGGCAAGATGATCGCGCAGTTCTTCGCCAACAACAAGCCGCCGCCGGTGTCGGTGAGCGTGGCCGAGGCCAGGTCCGAAATCGTTCCGAACCTGTTGACCGCGGTCGGCGATCTCGCCGCCGTGCATCAGGTCAACGTGACCTCGGACGTCTCCGGCCGCGTCACCGAGATCAAGTTCGAGGCGGGCACCCATGTCGCCGCGGGCACGCCGCTGCTGCAATTGTTCGACGCGCCGGAGCAGGGCGACCGCGCCAACTTCAAGGCGCAGAGCGTCGTCGCCCAGCTCTCGCTCGACCGTGCCAAGCAACTGGCCGCGCGCCAGTTCGGCCCGCAGGCGACCGTCGACCAGGCGCAGGCGGCCTACGACCAGGCCAATGCCGGGATCGCCAAGACCGAGGCCATCATCTCGCAGAAGCTGATCCGTGCACCATTCGACGGCGAGCTCGGTGTGCGTCATGTCGAGCTCGGAGAGTTCCTGACCGCCGGCAGCGCGATCGTGTCGCTGACCGATCTGTCGGAACTCTATGACAACTTCACCGTGACCGAGAAGGACAGCGGGCAATTGAAGGTCGGCCAGACCGTCCGCCTGAAGGTCGACGCCTATCCGGGCAAGACCTTCGACGGCAAGATCACCACCATCGAACCGCAGGTCGCGACCGACACCCGCAACATCCGGGTGCAGGCGACGATCTCCAACCCCGATCACATCCTGAAGCCCGGCATGTTCGCGACCACCACCGTGGTGCTGCCGGACAAGCCGCCGGTGATCACCGTTCCCGAGACCGCTGTCGACTACACGCTCTATGGCGACTCGGTGTTCGTCATCACCGAGAAGAAGACCGACGACGGCAAGTCCAGCCTGACCGCGACCCGCACCTTCGTGCAGACCGGCAACCGCATCGAAGGCCGCGCCGAAATCCTGAAAGGTGTGCAGCCCGGCGACCGCGTGGTCGCGGTCGGCCAGCTCAAGCTGCAATCGGGCGCGGCGGTCGCGATCTCGACCGATCCGACGCCGCCGATCCCAGCGCAGCCGCCGCGTTACTGAAACTATGATTGCGTTCCGCAGGGAGAGCGACTCCGGGTTAACCTCGCCCCGCGCTTGTCCGCCGAAGCCCGCCTTCGGGCGAAGGCGGATGCGGGGAGAGGTCGAAATTCAAGCGCAGCTTGAATTTCGGGTGAGGGGGAGCTTCCGCGAGCGCGATCCCGCAGTGAATTCGCGGAGAGAGCCCCTCACCGCGGCCCTCTCTCCGTAAGGACGGGAGAGGGAGAAGAGACAAGCCTCTCAACCCGAGATCATGTTACTCTAGTCGCCGGATAGTCACGATGGTCTTCACCGATATCTTCATCAAGCGGCCGGTGCTGTCCGTCGTGGTCAGCCTGCTGATCCTGCTGATCGGCCTGCGGGCCGGCGGCGTGATGCCGATCCGGCAATATCCGAAATTGTCCAACACGGTGGTCAACGTCACCACGGTCTATCCCGGCGCCTCCGCCGACCTGATCCAGGGCTTCATCACCACGCCGATCGAGCAGGCGGTCGCTTCCGCCGAGGGCGTCGACTACATCACCTCGTCCTCGGTGCTCGGCACCTCGACCATCCAGGTCTACATCAAGCTCAATTTCGATCCCAACCAAGCGTTGACCGAGGTGCTCGCCAAGGTCAACTCGGTCAAATATCTCATTCCGAAGGAATCGAACGACCCGATCGTCACCAAGACCACCGGCCAGACCACGGCGGTGATGTATCTCGGCTTCTCGTCCGAGGAGCTGTCGGGCTCGGCGATCTCGGATTACCTGACGCGCGTGGTGCAGCCGGTGCTGTCGACCGTCGACGGCGTCGCCTCGGCCGACATCCTGGGCGGCCAGACCTTCGCGATGCGATTGTGGCTCGACCCGGTGAAGATGGCCGGCCGCAACGTGTCGCCGGCCGATGTGTCCGCGGCCATCACCGCCAACAACTTCCAGTCCGCGGCGGGCCAGACCAAGGGTTACCTGATCGTCTCGAACGTCTCGACCAACACGGGTCTCACCGACGTCAACCAGTTCAAGAAGATGATCGTCAAGGCCAAGGACGGCGGCTTCGTGCGGATGGAGGACATCGCCACCGTCGAGCTCGCGGCGCAGAGCACCGATGCCAGCGTCGCCTTCAACGGCGAGCACGCCATCTTCATCGGCGTGCAGGCGACCCCGCAGGGCAACCCGCTGACCTTGGTCAGAGGGGTGCGCGCGCTGTTCCCGGAGCTCGAGCGCAACCTGCCGCCCTCGATGAAGATGAAGGTGGCGTATGATTCCACCAAGTTCATCCAGTCCTCGATCAATGAGGTCGAGAAGACGCTGGGCGAGGCGGTGCTGATCGTCGTCGTGGTGATCTTCCTGTTCCTGGCGTCGTTCCGCTCGGTCATCATTCCCGTCGTCACTATCCCGTTGTCGCTGGTCGGCGTCTGCTCGCTGATGCTGGCCATGGGCTTTTCCTTCAACCTTCTGACGCTGCTCGCCATGGTGCTGGCGATCGGGCTCGTGGTCGACGACGCCATCGTCGTAGTCGAGAACATCCATCGCCATCTGGAGGAGGGGCTGCCGCCGGTCCAGGCCTCGCTCAAGGGCGCGCGGGAAATCGTCGGGCCGGTGATCTCGATGACGATCACGCTGGCGGCGGTCTATGCGCCGATCGGCTTCCTCGGCGGCCTGACCGGATCGCTGTTCCGCGAGTTCGCCTTCACGCTTGCCGGCTCGGTGATCGTGTCCGGCGTGATCGCGCTGACGCTGTCGCCGATGATGTGCTCGGTGTTCCTGAAGAGCGCCGACGACGGGCGGTTTGCGAGGCTCGTGAACAGGGTGTTCGGCGCGATGACGCGCTGGTACGGCCGCAGGCTCGACCGCTCGCTCGACTATCGCCCTGTCACGATGCTGTTCGCGGTGACGATGCTCGGTCTCGTCGGATTTCTGTGGCTGCACACGGCGAGCGAACTCGCACCTGAGGAGGATCAGGGCATCGTGTTCGCGGTGACCAAGGCGCCCAAATACGCCAACATCGACTACCTCGATTTCTACGGCGAGAAGCTCGACAAGGCGTTCCGGAAGTTCCCCGAGACCGATCTGCGCTTCGCGCTGAACGGCATCAACGGCCCGCAGAACGGCATCGCCGGCATGCTGCTGACCGCGTGGGACGAGCGCACGCGCTCCTCGATCAAGCTGAAGCCGCTGGTGCAGGCGGAGCTCTCCAAGATCGAAGGTGTCCAGGCGTTCGCCTTCAACCTGCCGCCGCTGCCGGGCGGCCCCGGCGGCCTGCCGGTGCAGATGGTGATCAACTCGACCGCGGGCTTCCAGACCGTCTATGAGCAGATGGAGAAGCTGAAGGATGGCGCCCGCAAGAGCGGGCTGTTCATCGTCTCCGACAGCGATCTCGCGTTCAACCAGCCGAACGTGAAGGTGACGATCGACCGCACCAAGGCCCAGGACCTCGGCGTCAACATGCAGAACCTCGGCAGCACGCTCGCGGTGCTGCTCGGCGGCAACTATATCAACCGCTTCAACCTGGAGGGCCGTTCCTACCAGGTGATCCCGCAGGTGCCGCGCGACAAGCGGCTCTCGCCGGAGTCGCTGGGCGGCTACTATGTGGCGACCAACACGGGCCAGCAGGTCCCGCTGTCGACCCTGGTGTCGGTCGAGACCACCACCGATCCGAATGCGCTGACCCACTATAACCAGCTCAACTCCGCGACCTTCTCGGCGGTGCCGATGCCGGGCGTGACGGTCGGGCAGGCGGTCGACTTTCTCGAAAGCGAGGCCAAGAAGCTGCCGGCCGGCTTCAGCCACGATTACCTCGCCGACTCCCGGCAATATGTGCAGGAGGGCAACCAGCTCGCCATCACCTTCGGCTTCGCGCTGATCATCATCTTCCTGGTGCTGGCGGCGCAGTTCGAGAGCCTGCGCGACCCGCTGGTGATCATGATCTCGGTGCCGATGGCGATCGTCGGGGCGCTGATCCCGCTGTTCTTCGGCGTCGCCACCATGAACATCTACACCCAGGTCGGGCTGTTGACGCTGGTCGGCCTGATCACCAAGCACGGCATCCTGATGGTGGAGTTCGCCAACGAGCTGCAGCTCAACGAGGGACTCGACCGCCGCTCCGCGATCGAGATGGCCGCCCGTATCCGGCTGCGGCCGATCCTGATGACGACGGCGGCGATGGTGACCGGCCTGATCCCGCTGTTGACCGCATCAGGCGCAGGTGCGGCGAGCCGCTTCTCAATCGGCCTCGTGGTCGTCGCGGGCATGTCGATCGGCACGCTGTTCACGCTGTT
>NZ_JAFAVV010000842.1 GCF_019242285.1 Bradyrhizobium sp. | reverse complement strand
CTTGTCGGCAGGCGGTTGCGGCAGAAACAAAGGGAGGGTGGGCGCGGGACGGGCCGCGCGGGCGGTTGTCGGCATGGGAGCTCCGGGGACGGGCGTTTGGGTCGGACCGGGCCTTCGGTCTCTCTCTCCGGCCCGGAATTCATCCTTTTCCGGCCCTGCCTCTTCTCTTTGCCGCGGCCTCGGGGAGCGCCGGCGTTTCGTGGGCGCGCAACACGGCCGTCGCCCGGCCTATCGGAGATTCGCGAGCGCCCTTGGCGGTCCCCCTCGGTGATGCTGCGGAAGGCGGAAAATCTGCCGTCGCGGGTGCAGGGCTCGTCCCGGACCCCGCGCGTGTCCCGGTAGACGACGCGGAATTTCGCAAGGTCGAAGTTAGTCGCCAGGTAGGCGATCACGCGCTCGGCGTCGTTGGTGGCGCTGCGCCCGCCGCTATGCCGGTCGACCACGGCAATCACATGGCCATGGACAGTGTAGTGCTCTCTCTCGCTTACCCGGTCCTTTATGGGTTTTCATCCGCCCGTTTGCTTTCTGGCGTGTTCGTGCCGCTGGAGCCGGGGCGGAAGTGGGGCATCAGCCGCTCGGCCGGCGCGGACGGGTCAGCCCGCGCCGCGTCGAGGATGCGATCGACGATGCCGACGACGAAGCGGATCATGTTGCACTGCCCGGATCTTCGGAATGGGCGGTGGTCGGGCCACGACCGCGGCTACCGGCCTGGACGGCTGCGGGATTGCGGCCATCCTCGGGTAGCGAATTGCGACCGGTCAGCTCTGCCAACCAGTTTTCACAGTCGACCCACGCCACGCTTTCGCGCCGTCCGAGGTCGAGCACCTGCGCGCCGCCGCCGAAGCCGTCGATGCGCGGCCGGGAACAGCTCAGGCTCCAGGCGAACCCCCAGCGGCCTGTCAGGCCGAACGCCGCGGCGCAGCGGAATGCGAAGGCGATGACGTGCTCGGGCTCGCCGCCGCCGTCCTCGTCCCACAGCCACAGCATCGCTTCGTGACCGGCCTTTTGCGCCGGCTCCACGCTAAAACCGATCGTCTCGCCCTCGGCATCGAGTTCGCTCTTAAGCTGCGCGTAGAGATCAAGAGCAGCGGGTATGTTCGCAGCCGATCGGACTGGCAGCAGGCAGGAGAACTGGGTGTAGAAGTTTGCCATTTGGTTCCTCCAGAAAACGCAGGCGGCCCACCCAGGCGGGGGACCGATGCACCGGATGGGCATGGTTGCGTTTGCACACGTCGGCCGACCGCAGTCCGGGCTGGTCGAGCCGGCGCGCGTGCAGCGGCAGCTCAGTTAAGGATGGAAGGAATTGTACGCGACCGCGCGTGGATAGCGCTCGGCGCCATCTATGGCTGCAGGCTCGGGTCGCCGAGTTCGACCGCGGCGAAGCCGCGGGCGAGCGGCCCGCAGCTGGCGATCTGCTCGTCGGTGAAAGCGGCCGCGCGCAGGTCGTCGTCGGTGCATTCGCCCTGCTGGCGGCGCACATGCACGATCAGGTCGGCCATGCGCTCGGCGATCTGGGATTTGGCGTCGGATGTTGGCGCTGGCTGTTCTGGCATGTTGTTCTTTGTGGGCCGCCCCGCGAGATCGAGCTCGGTGGTGTCAAAGGGCTCAATCTCGGCGCCGCAGCTTGGACAAGAGTCATTGCAGGCGCAAGACCATTGATCGGTCCAGCCCTGCTCGCAATTGTCGCACCTGTAGTGGTTCAGGCACCGGCACGGCGCGCCGTCGCTGTCGGTCGGTCCGTCCCAGATCTCGGCGGCGTCGACCCATAGCCACGCGAGCACGTAGGCGCCTGGTTCGTCGGCCTGGCAGACGACGGCGGGATCGTCGATCTCGATCGCGCCGTCGCGGGCGAGACGCGCGCGGGCGAAATCGGCGTATCGCCTCTCGTCGCCGGCACCGGCGGCAAAGGCCTGGAGGCAATCGCCAAGGGTGAGCCCTTCGGCGATGGCGCGCTCAAGCAGCGCGCGAGCCGGGCTTTGGCACGTGTCGTCGGTCATGGGTGTCTCCGGTTGGGGAGCGGGCGGAGCCTCTCTCTCGCCCTGGCGGCTCCTCGCCCTGTCTGGCCTGGCCCTCTCGCTCTCTGTCCGTCGCGGCCGCGGACAGGCGCGGCGGCGCATGGCGCGACGGCCGACGGCCACCGCAGATCGTGGCCGCCGGAATTTTGCCGCTTGGCCAGCGGCTGGACTTTGCTGGATGGACGTGGGCCTCGTCTGGCGCTGGTTTGCTCAAGCCCAGCTCGGTGAGGCAGTCGCCAATCTCGGTATGGCGGGTCTCGACAAAATAATTCCAGCCGTCTCCGTTCTTCCACGCCTGTGCGATGATGAGGCGTCCGTCGGCCAGCCACCAACATTCGACGGCTTGAATGTTCGGCAGCCCGACCTTTCCCAAGTCGATCAGCTGCCACATGCAGCGGGCGCCGTTTTCACAGAGAGCGTTAACTAGGCTGCTGTGGTCGGCAGTGACGTTCGGCATGTTCGGCCCCCTGTGTTTAGCGGGTGAGGCAACGGGACCGGGACCGCTCGCGGTCCCGATGTCGAATGGGTCGGCCGTCGGCTACCCGCGAGTGTCGTTGCGGACGTTTGTCTGGCCCCGGCGTCCTGTTCGAAGACCGGAAGGTCGTGGTCACGA
>NZ_JAFAVV010000296.1 GCF_019242285.1 Bradyrhizobium sp. | reverse complement strand
GCTGCCTTACTCCATCCCTGATCAGCTCAAGGGCGGCATGAATCTCGGCTTCATGTTCCTGCCCATCTATCGCGGCTGGGTCGTGATCTTCTCGCTGGTGGTCTGCCTCGCCACCTGGTTCCTGATCGAGCGGACAAGGCTGGGCGCCTATTTGCGTGCGGCGACCGAAAATCCGACCCTGGTGCGCGCTTTCGGCATCAACGTGCCGCGCATGATCACGCTGACCTACGGCCTCGGCGTCGGGCTCGCGGCGCTCGCCGGCGTATTGTCGGCGCCGATCAACCAGGTGCGGCCGCTGATGGGCGCCGACCTCATCATCGTCGTGTTCGCGGTGGTGGTGATCGGCGGCATGGGCTCGATCATGGGCTCGATCATCACCGGCTTTGCCCTCGGCGTGATCGAGGGCCTGACCAAGTATTTCTATCCCGAGGCTTCCAACACCGTCGTCTTCGTGCTGATGGTGCTGGTACTATTGGTGAAGCCGACGGGTCTGACCGGACGGGCGGCCTGACATGACATCGATCACCGACGAGACCCTGCCGATCACGCCGCGCGCGATGCGCGACGAATTGATCGTGTTCGTCATCATGGCACTGCTGTTGGCGATCGTGCCATGGACCGGCATCTATCCGTTCTTCGTGATGCAGGCGCTGTGTTTCGCGCTTGTGGCCTGCGCCTTCAATCTCCTGATCGGCTATGGCGGCCTGCTGTCATTCGGCCATGCGATGTTCCTGGGCACGGCGGGCTATTGCGCCGCCCACGCGCTGAAGGTCTGGTCACTGCCGCCGGAGCTCGGCATCGTGGTCGGCACTGCGGCCGCTTGCGCGCTCGCCGTGATCACCGGCTATGTCTCGATCCGCCGGCAAGGCATCTATTTCTCGATGATCACGCTGGCGCTGTCGCAACTGCTCTACTTCATCTACCTGCAGGTGCCCTTCACCCATGGCGAGGACGGCATCCAGGGTATTCCGCAGGGCCATCTGTTCGGCATCTTCGACCTCTCGAAATCGACCACACTGTATTTCGCGGTGCTGGTCGGCTTTCTCGCAGCCTTCCTCCTGATCTACCGCACCATCAACTCGCCGTTCGGCGAGGTCCTGAAATCGATCCGGGAGAACGAGCAGCGCGCGATCTCGCTCGGCTACAAGACCGATCAGTACAAATGGCTCGCCTTCATCATCTCCGGGACGCTGGCGGGCTTCGCCGGCTCCCTCAAGGTGTTCGTGGCGCAGAACGCCTCGCTTACCGACGTGCACTGGAGCATGTCGGGCGAGATCGTGCTGATGACGCTGGTCGGCGGCCTCGGCACCGTGTTCGGGCCGGTGGTCGGCGCCTTCGTGATCATCGCCATGCAGCAATACCTCGCCGGATTCGGCCAATGGGTGACGGTGATCCAGGGCGTGATCTTCGTCGCCTGCGTGCTGACGTTCCGCCGCGGCGTCATCGGCGAGATCGCCCATCTGTTGCGGCGATCGCTGTAGGCATTTGAGTTCGGATTCTCACGTTCCGCTACAATTTGCACGCCTTGGTCAGCGGGCAGACTAGCTAGCGCGCACGTTAACTGTTCATCCGGACGCCGGCGGATCGGTGAGTCGATCTTGGTAGAACGCCTCCGCAAGATCGCGACGACTATCGCGGGCGAGTCTCGCCAGAATCACGACATGCGGGCATTGCTCGATGACACTCAGCAACGTGCGCGCGGGGCCGTCAGGAGCGTATCGATGCTGCTCCCAGTTCCTCAAAGTGTCGACTTCCAGACCGTACAGACAAGCAAAGTCTGGTTGAGAAAGCCCCTGCTTTTCCCGAATTGTCTTGGGGTCCGGCGACTGATCTTCCAAGATCGCGCCGAGCACATTCAGCTGACGCAGGCCCTCGAGCAGCCGATTTAGGGCACCGGCATCGACTTCAAGGGGCACAATTTTCCGTTGCGCAAGCCGATCCAGTACCGCGCGTGCGCGCTTCATCGAAACTCCGCCGGAAGTCAGCAATCTGACAAAATCGACAGGCTTATCGATGGGCGCGGAGGCCAAGAGCGCGATATTAGTTCTTACTCGGAAATCGGATGCGACGGGGTGCCCGGCCTTGCTTGCGTCCCGTTGTTCTAACGCCTCCCTGAATGATGATCTCGTCGACATCGGCCGCCTCCATGAACTTCCGGCCGATTGCATTGAGGCCGGCCCGCCCCAACGCTCCGGGACGGACGCCCTGTACGTGAGCGCCGTCCACCCGGAGAGTGCGATCCATACGCGTTACGCGTCCCGCCAGATGCAGAATTCCAGCCGGCGTAGTGACAGTGACGATCATTTCATCGTCTTCTACGATCTCCAGCTCGATCTTGATGTCTTCCAGCTTCCACATATATACGCGATCCGCGTACGAAAGGCAATGAATGGAAGGTATAATGATCCGGCCAAGCGGATTAATGGTATTTAGTGGTTGTTGGACAGCGGCGTTGTCGATTCCTAGTGGGAGGGGTCGCTGTCGCTGCGCGTTTGTCTATGCGTGATAGCCGCGGCGTGATCTTTCGTCGCCTGCGTGCTGACGCTCCGCCGCGGCCTCAGCGGCAAGATCGTCGCCCATCCGTTGAAGCGGCGGTTGTAGCGTTCCTGGGCCGCGGGCTCGGCGCGGGGCTGGCTGGAGTTCCGCCAAAACTCGCCTATATAAACCGCGCGCGCCGGTCACCCCTGATTCGGCGCGTTTTCACTGCGAACACCTGACCCGATCGATCTTCGATGACTGATCTCGCCCTTGCCGCCGATACGTCTCCGCGCTCGTCGCTTGCTTCCGAAGTGTCGCGGCGGCGGACCTTTGCCATCATTTCGCACCCGGACGCCGGCAAGACCACGCTGACGGAGAAGCTGTTGCTGTTCGGCGGCGCCATCAATCTCGCGGGCCAGGTCAAGGCCAAGGGCGAGCGGCGCAACACCCGTTCCGACTGGATGAAGATCGAGCGCGAGCGCGGCATCTCGGTCGTGACCTCGGTGATGACCTTCGAGTTCGAAGGTCTCGTCTTCAACCTCTTGGATACGCCGGGCCACGAGGATTTTTCCGAGGACACGTACCGGACGCTGACCGCCGTCGACTCCGCCGTCATGGTGATCGACGCCGCCAAGGGCATCGAGGCGCGCACGCGAAAGCTGTTCGAGGTCTGCCGGCTGCGCGACATCCCGATCATCACCTTCATCAACAAGATGGATCGCGAGAGCCGCGACACCTTCGAGCTCCTCGACGAGATCGAGAAGACGCTGGCACTCGACACCACGCCGATGACCTGGCCGGTCGGCCGGGGTCGCGATTTCCTCGGCACCTACGACGTCAGGAATGGCGGCATCCGCCTGCTCGAGGGCGGTGGCGCCAAGACCGGCGCGGCGCAGCAGATCGAGATCGCGGAGCTCGCGAAGTTCAACGCCACTCTCGACCTGGCCGCCGTCAAGGACGAGCTCGAGCTCGTCACCGAGGCTTGCAAGCCGTTCGAGCTCGACACCTTCCGCGAGGGGCATCTGACGCCGGTCTATTTCGGCAGCGCGCTGCGCAATTTCGGCGTCGGCGACTTGCTGGAAGGCCTCGGCCGATACGCGCCGCCGCCGCGCGCGCAGGAAAGCGATGCGCGCAAGGTCGACGCCGCCGAGCCGCGCATGAGCGCCTTCGTGTTCAAGATCCAGGCCAATATGGATCCGAACCACCGCGACCGCATCGCGTTCGCGCGGTTGTGCTCGGGCAAGCTCAGCCGCGGCATGAAGGCGAAGCTGGTGCGCACCGGCAAGAGCATGCCGCTCGCGAGCCCGCAATTCTTCTTCGCCCAGGATCGCCAGGTCGCGGACGAGGCATTTGCCGGCGACGTCGTCGGCATCCCCAATCACGGCTCCTTGCGCATCGGCGATACGCTCACCGAAGGTGAGGACCTGACCTTCGTCGGCGTGCCGAGTTTTGCACCCGAGATCGTGCGGCGGGTCCGGCTGACCGATGCGATGAAGGCCAAGAAGCTCAAGGAGGCCTTGCAGCAGATGTCGGAGGAGGGCGTGGTGCAGGTGTTTCGGCCGCGCGACGGCGCACCGGCGCTGGTCGGCGTGGTCGGGCCGCTGCAGCTCGACGTGCTCAAGGCCCGGCTCGATGCCGAATACTCGCTGCCGGTGGAGTTCGAGGTGTCGGAATTTCAGCTCGCGCGCTGGGTGTCCTCCGAAGACAGGAAGAAGCTCGAAACCTTCATCACCGCCAACGCCTCCAGCATCGCCGACGACGTCGACGGCGATCCGGTCTATCTCGCCAGGAATGAATTCTATCTCGGCTACACGAAGGAGCGCGCCGAGGGCATCAATTTTGCGACCGTCAAGGACGTGAAGAAGAAGGCGTGACGCCGCGCGGCCGAACGCGCGGATGTGAAGCAAGACCGCCTTGAAGCCGCCTTCCGCGGCCCTCATGTCTACTGCATTGTCCCTTTCAAAGGTGCCGTTGCATGTTGCGGCGCATCGCCATTAGCCTGATGGTTGCGGCCTCGGCGTATGCCGCGCAGGCCGATGCCAGGCAGCGCCATCAGATCAATCCGATCCCGTTCTCGCATTCGCCCTGCAGCGTGCTCGATAACCGGCCGTGCACGCCGTACTATTGCAGCCCGCTGCAGCACGGCCCTTGCATTCCCGAGATCGACTATCCCTACGGCGAGAACCTGCAGGTCACCATCCAGAGCGTGCCGGCCAAGGACGACGCGCCGAAGTATCAGAGGCCCGACCACGATCTCGACAGCATCGGCGATCTATTTGCCGAGCTGCGCTCGTGCTGGTCGCCGCCGGCCGCCGACGTCGCGCAACAGGGCATGCAGATGTCGGTGCGTTTCAGCTTCAAGAAGAGCGGTGAGATGATCGGCCCGCCGCGGCTCACTTTCGCGACCTCGGGCGTTCCGGCGGCAACCCGTGACACCTACCTGAAGGCGATCAATGAATCGTTGAACGCGTGCATTCCCTTGAAATTCACCAACGGCCTTGCTGGCGCGCTGGCGGGACGGCCGATCGCGATCCGCTATGTCGACAATCGCGAATTGGGCAAGGCGGCGGCGAAGCCTTGAGCCTTGCTGCCATCCGGGGCGCGACGAAGTCGCGAACCCGGAATCCAGAGGCGGCTTGTTCTTTTCCAACAATGCCGGGATTCCGGGTTTCGCCCGGAGCCTGTCATCGGGCCGCGCGTTGCGCGGACCCGGTGGGGCGATCCTGGAATGACGTCTGTTTTGGCGCAATTCTGGCGCATTGCCGCGGCGCGCCTTAAGATGCTACGCGAGCGGCGGGACAGGCGTGCGGTGGGAGGATGGCGTGGGACTGATCGTGATGATCCTGGGGCTGGTGCTGTTCCTCGGCGTCCACGCCTTCACCACCCAGCGGAACGCCCGCGCGCGCCTGATCGCTTCGATGGGCGAGAGCGGCTACAAGATCAGCTATACGGTGGTGTCGCTCGCCGGGCTCGTGCTGATCGTCTGGGGCTTTGCGCATTACCACGCCAGCGAGTTCTGGCCGGTCTGGACGCCGCCGACCTTCCTGAAGCACATCAACACCGCGCTGATGCTGCCGGCGGTGATCCTGGTGGTCGCCGCCTATATTCGCGGCCGCATCTACACTGCGGTGAAACATCCGATGCTGGCCGGCGTCAAGCTGTGGGCGTTCGGGCATCTGCTCGCCAATGGCGATCTCGGCGGCATCATCCTGTTCGGCTCATTCCTGGCGTGGGCGGTGTTCGACCGCATCTCGCTGAAGCGCCGCAGCGATTCCGGTGGCCCGCCAATTCCAGTCGGCGGCGTCAGCAACGACCTGATCGCGATCGTGGTCGGCATCATCGCCTATCTGGCGCTCGCTTTCGCCTTCCACCCGATCGTGCTCGGCATTCCCGTGATGGGAAGCTGACTGTGCCCTGGACGTATCCATCGCTGCCTGCGATGCGGCTCGAATCGCGGTTCGGCGACCGTGTCGTGTCGGCCTTCGCCGAGCGGCCGAAAAGCGTGTGGGAGATGATCGAAGGCGCTGCGGCGCGCCATCCGGATGGCGAGGCGCTGGTCTGCGGCGAGAAGCGTATGACCTGGCGCGAGGTGGCCGAACGCGCCGCGGCGATCGCCGCGGGCCTGCAGGCGAACGGTCTCGCGCGCGGCGACCGGCTCGCGATCCTGCTCGGCAACCGCATCGAGTTCGTGCTGTCGATGTTCGCGGCCGCCCATCTCGGCCTCGTCACCGTGTTGCTCTCGGTCCGTCAGCAGAAGCCGGAGATCGCCTATGTGCTGGCCGATTGCGGCGCGAAGCTCCTGATCCACGAGGCCGCGCTCGGCGAACGGCTGCCCGATCCGGCCGACGTGCCGGAGCTGCGACACCTGATCGCCGTCGATGATGACGCCCGGCTGTCGCGATTCGCGGACCTTGCGGGCCATCGGCCGCTCACGGAGGCGATCGCGGTCAGCGAGGAAGATACCGCGATGATCCTCTACACGTCAGGCACGACCGGACGGCCGAAGGGTGCAATGCTCGCGCATTGCAATGTCGTGCATTCGGCGATGGTGTTCGAAGCCTGCATGGAGATGACGTCGAGGGATCGCTCGATCGCGGCCGTGCCGCTTGGCCACGTCACCGGCGTGATCGCCAACATCATGACCATGGCACGCGCGGCCGGCGCGCTCGTCATCATGCCCGAGTTCAAGGCGACGGAATATCTGAAGCTCGCGGCGCGCGAGCGCGCGACGCACACCTTGATGGTGCCCGCGATGTACAATCTCTGCCTGCTGCAGGCGGATTTCGGGGACCACGATCTGTCGGCCTGGCGTATCGGCGGCTATGGCGGCGCGCCGATGCCGGTCGCGACCATCGAGAAGCTCGCCACCAAGATTCCCGGATTGAAGCTGATCAACGCCTATGGCGCGACCGAGACCACCTCGCCCTCGACGCTGATGCCCGGCGAATTGACCGCTGCCCATCTCGACAGCGTCGGCTTGCCCTGTCCGGGCGCGCGCATCGTCGTGATGGACGCGGAGGGGCGGGAAGTGCCGCGCGGGGAAATCGGCGAGATCTGGATCGGCGGCGCGCAGGTCGTCAAGGGCTACTGGAACAATCCGAAGGCGACCGCGGAAAGCTTCACCGGCGGCTTCTGGCATTCCGGCGACCTCGGCGCGATCGATGTGGATGATTTCGTCTATGTGTTCGACCGCCAGAAGGACATGATCAACCGCGGCGGCCTGAAGATCTATTCGGCCGAGGTTGAATCCGTGCTCGCCGGCCATGGCAGCGTGGTGGAGAGCGCGATCATCGCCAAGCCGTGCCGGTGCTGGGCGAGCGCGTCCATGCCGTGGTTGTCACCCGCGACGACGTCACGGGCGAGGCGCTGCGTACCTGGTGCGCTGAGCGGCTCTCCGACTACAAGGTGCCGGAGACGCTGGTGCTGACGCGGGAGCCCTTGCCGCGCAACGCCAATGGCAAGGTGCTGAAACGCCAATTGCGGGAGCAGCTCGGTTCGTAACCTGGAACCGGCGCGTTAACACGTTGATATACGGACATCTTTGCCTTGCCAGCGCCATATCGATAGGCTACGTCCCCGCAATCTTCGGGCAGGGCTGCCGCGCGGGCGGCGATGGGATTCAATCAAGTGTCTGAATTATTTGATGAAGTAGACGAGGAGGTACGGCGCGAGCAGCTCAAGAAGCTGTGGGAGCAGTATTCGCTCTACATCATCGCAGCCGCCATCCTGATCGTCGCCGCCGTGGGCGGTTGGCGCGGCTATCAGTACCTGGAAGCCAAGAAGGCGGCCGAGGCCGGCGATGCCTTCAACAGGGCGGTCGAGCTCTCCGAGCAGAATAAGCACGCCGACGCCGAGACGGCGTTCGCGGACCTCGCGGCCAAGGCGCCCTACGGCTATCGGCTGCTGGCGCGATTCCACCAGGCCGGCGAGGCTGCCGCGCGCGATCCGCAGGCCGCCGCCAAGCTGTTCGACGACCTCGCCGCCGACGGCAGCATTGGCGCCGAATTCCAGGCCCTGGCCCGCGTCCGTGCCGGCGGCCTTCTCGTCGACAGCGCAACCTATGCCGACATGACACGGCGGCTCGAGGCCGATACCGCGCCTGAGGCGACCTTTCGCCACGCCGCGCGCGAGTTGCTCGCCTTGTCCGCCTACCGCGCCAATGATACCGCGTCGGCGCGGAAGTGGGTGGACATGATGGCGATGGACGCCGAGACGCCGCCGAGCCTGCGCTCGCGCGCCGAGGCGCTGCAGGCGTTGCTGCCGCCCGTCGCCAAAAGCTGAACCGAATCCTGAGCGAGAGATCGACCATGCGCTGTTCGCAACGTCTGATCGCAGCCTGCGTCCTCGCCGCGTTGATGGGCGTGCTCGGCGGCTGCTCCTCCTCGGGCGGCGGCTTCGACCCGACCGATCTGCTCGATTTCCTCGACACCAAGAAGAAGCTGCCGGGCGACCGCAAGCCGGTATTCCCGGAGGGCGTGCCGGGCCTGGAGCAGGGCGTGCCGAAGGACCTGTACAAGGAGCAGGTCGAGCAGCAGCAGCGCCAGCAGGAGCAGGCCGCCCAGGCCCCTCAACCTGAGGCCGCTCCGCCGCCGGACGCGAAGTCCAAGCAGGCCAAGAAGAAGGGCAGGAAGGGCGCCGACAGCGCCAGCGCTGCGCCTGCGTCGCCCGACGGCGAGGCCGCGCCCGAGGAGGACACCACCCCGGCCGCTCCACCGGCTCCGAAGAAGAAGATCGTCCGCAAGCGCACCACGGCTCCGCCGCCGGATTCCGACGCCCAGCCGGCGCAATCGGCACAGCAGTCGCAGCAGGCATTCCCGGCGCCGATGCCGAGCGGCACCTTCACGCGCTGACTGCCATCCTCCGCATTGCATTGACAGGCGTGGCCTGACATGCGCTTGGATGCCCCATGCCGTTCACGATTGCCATCATCGGCCGGCCCAATGTCGGCAAGTCGACGCTGTTCAACCGCCTGGTCGGGCAGAAGCTCGCGCTGGTCGATGACGAGCCGGGCGTCACCCGCGACCGCCGCGAAGGCGACGCGCGGCTTGGCGATCTCGACTTCACGGTGATCGATACCGCGGGCCTCGACGAAGGCGCCAAGGGCTCGCTGACGGCGCGGATGCAGGAGCAGACCGAGACCGCGATCGGGCTTGCCGACGCACTGATGTTCGTGATCGACGCCCGCGCCGGCCTGATGCCGACGGACCGCGCCTTCGCTGATTTTGCTCGCCGCGCCAACAAGCCGGTGCTGCTGCTCGCCAACAAGAGCGAGGGCAGGCACGGCGAGGCCGGCGCGATGGAAGCCTATGCGCTCGGGCTCGGCGATCCGATTCCGATCTCGGCCGAGCATGGCGAAGGGCTCGGCGACCTCTACGACGCGCTGCGCCCGCTGATGCCGGAACCGGCGGAAGAGGCCGAGAGCTCGATCGATGAGGAGGAAGAGGGATCGGCGAAGCGGCCGATCCGCGTCGCCATCGTCGGCCGGCCCAATGCCGGCAAGTCGACGCTGATCAATCATCTGGTCGGCGAGGAACGGCTCTTGACCAGTCCCGAGGCCGGCACCACGCGCGATTCCATCGCGGTCGAGATCGACTGGAAAGGCCGCGGCTTCCGTCTGTTCGATACCGCGGGGCTCAGGCGCCGTTCGCGGATCGAGGAGAAACTGGAAAAGCTGTCGGTCGCGGACGCGCTGCGCGCGGTGCGCTTCGCCGAAGTCGTGGTGCTGATGATGGATGCGCAGAACCGCTTCGAGGAGCAGGACCTGCGGATCGCCGACCTGATCGAGCGCGAGGGCAGGGCGCTGGTGGTCGCGGTCAACAAATGGGACCTGATGGAAAGCAGGCCGGGCCAGCTCTCCGCGCTGCGCACCGATGCCGACCACTGGCTGCCGCAGGTCGCGGGCGTTCCCATCGTGGCGGTCTCGGGTCTGACCGGCGAGGGCGTCGACCGGCTGATGGAGGCGAGCGAGAAGGCCTATGCGGTCTGGAACAGGCGCGTGCCGACGGCCGCGCTCAATCGCTGGTTCGAGCAGGCGATCGCGGCCAATCCGCCGCCCGCGGTGTCGGGGCGGCGGCTGAAGCTCAACTACATCACCCAGACCAAGGCGCGCCCGCCGAGCTTCGTGCTGTTCTGCTCGCGCGCGGACGCGGTGCCGCTGGCCTATCTGCGCTACCTCACCAATTCGCTGCGCAGCGCCTTCGACCTGCCGGGCACGCCGGTGCGGATCACGCTGCGCGAGAAGGCCAACCCGTTCGCCCACAAGCGGAAGCGGGCGTCGTGAGCGAAGGGACGGTGGAGGACGCGCCCGCCAGCGGCGCCTCGGTCGCGTTCATCTTCGTCACGATCCTGCTCGATACGCTGGCGCTCGGCATCGTCATTCCGATCCTGCCGAAGTTGATCGAGAGCTTCGTCGACAACGACACCGCCAGCGCAGCGCGGCTGTTCGGCCTGTTCGGCACCACCTGGGCGTTGATGCAGTTCTTCTTCTCGCCGGTGCTCGGCAGCCTGTCGGATCGCTTCGGCCGCCGCCCGGTGGTGCTGCTGTCGAATTTCGGGCTTGCGGCCGACTATGTGCTGATGGCGCTGGCGCCGTCGCTGGCCTGGCTGTTCATCGGCCGGCTGATCTCCGGCGTCACCTCGGCCAGCATCTCGACCGCGTTCGCCTATATCGCCGACAAGACCGATGCCGAGAAGCGCGCCGCGGTGTTTGGCAGGATCGGGGTCGCTTTCGGCGCCGGCTTCATCCTCGGGCCTGCGCTCGGCGGGCTGCTCGGCGGCATCGCGCCGCGATTGCCGTTCTGGGCTGCGGCGGGCCTGAGCTTCGCCAACGGCCTCTACGGCCTCCTGATCCTGCCGGAGTCGCTGCCGCCTGACCGCCGCGCGCCGTTCCGCTGGAGGAGCGCCAATCCGATCGGCATGTTGCCGCTGTTGCGCTCGAGCCGGACGCTGGCCGGATTGCAGACCGCGAATTTCTTCGCCCAGCTCGCCCACGCGGCATTGCCGTCCGTCTTCGTGCTCTATGCCGGCTATCGCTATGGCTGGGAGGCCGGCACGGTCGGCCTGACGCTCGCCTTCGTCGGCATCTGCTCGATGGTGGTCCAGGGACTGGCGATCGGGCCGGTCGTGCGCCGGCTCGGCGAGCGTCGTGCGCTGCTGGTCGGCCTTGCCTTCGGCGCAGCCGGCTTCTTCATCTTCGGTGCCGCACCAAGCGGCGCGCTGTTCTGCGTCGGTGTTCCCGTGATGGCGCTGTGGGGCTTGTCGGGCGCCGCGACCCAGGCCCTGATGACGCGATGCGTGGCGCCCGACCAGCAGGGCCAGTTGCAGGGCGCGACTGCGAGCGTGCAGAGCATTTCGCAGCTCATCGGGCCGTTCCTGTTCACGCTCACCTTCGCCTACTTCATCGGCGCGCAGGTGCCGTTGAAGCTGCCGGGCGCGCCGTTCCTCCTGGCGTCGCTGCTGCTGCTCACAGCACTCGCCATCGCGGCGCGGACGCTGGCCGGGAAGAAGGATCCTTGAGGGCATCGCTGTTGCCCGAATCGTGCCCAGCTTCTACGGTCCGGCAGCCACGCTTTCGCCCGGTCGAACCGATGTCCGACGCCAACCTGCTTCAGTCGCTCGTCCAGATCAGCAACTATCATGCGCTGCGCAGTGATCAGGGCCTGCAGATGCAGTTGCAACGGTTCTGGGCCGACGAATTGGCAAAGCCGCGCAACGCCGACCCCAAGCGGCTCCTGCGCTACGGCTTCAAGATGTACTCGCAGTGCGACGAGGACGGCATCATCCAGGAGATTTTTCGGCGGATCGGGACGGGAAGCCGCGCCTTCGTCGAGTTCGGTGTCGAGACCGGGATCGAGTGCAACACCGTCAAGCTCCTGATCGAAGGCTGGCGCGGTCTCTGGCTCGACGGATCGCCGACCAATGTGGCGCAGATACGAAGCCATTTCGACGCCTTCCTCCGCGAAGGCCGGCTTGAGGCGATCCAGTCCTTCATCACGGCGGAGAACATCAATTCCCTGATCCGGCAGGGCGGCATCACCGGCGACATCGACCTTCTCAGTATCGACATCGATCGCAACGACTACTGGGTCTGGCAGGCGATCGAGGTCGTGAGGCCGCGGGTCGTCGTGATCGAATACAATGCGACATTGCGACCGCCGCTGTCGGGGGTGGTTCCTTATGAGCCGATGCAGACCTGGAACGGCTCCAACTATTTCGGCGCCAGCCTCGAAGCCCTGGTGCGGCTCGGACGGAGGAAGGGATATCGCCTCGTCGGCTGCAGCTTCAACGGCGCCAACGCCTTCTTCGTGCAGGAGGCCTGCGCGGCCGACCACTTCCTCGATCCGCCGACCGCCGAGGAGCACTACGAACCGCCGCGCTATTTCTTCAGTTATTTGTCGGCGGGCCACCGCGCGCAGCCGGGGCCGTTCGTCGAGGTGTGAGTTGGTGGGCACGCTTCCGTCGTCACGCGTGTTGAGCATTGGCGCAAGAAGTCGATCGCAAAGGTGGGGTTCGATCTACGAAGGCGGATGGAAGCTCATCAGCGTGCGCGACGGATAGTCGTAGAGCCTGCCGCTCTCGCTCCATTGCGGCGCGCACATCGGCAGGATCAATTCGGCGACCTGCTCGGGCGTATCGAGCGTCATCGGATCCTCGCCGGGAAACACGATGGCACGCATGCGGGTGCGGACGGGGCCGGGGTTGAACAGGTTGACGCGGATGTTGGTGATCGCGGTCTCGGCGGCCCAGACCCGCACCAGCGCCTCGAGCGCAGCCTTCGACGCCGCATAGGGGCCGAGATAGGCCGGCGCTTTGTGCGCGGCGGCCGAGGTGACGAACACCGCGCGGCCGGCGTCGGATTGCCGGAGCAGGGGCTCCATGCAGCGGATCAACTGGAAGTTCGCGGTGAGGTTCACCGCCATCGCGTCGTTCCAGGGCTTCAGGTCGATATGCCCGAGCGGCGACGAGGGGCCGGGCACGCCGGCATTGCCGATGAGGATATCGATCCTGCCATGGCGCTCGTGGAGCGCGGCGCCGAGCCGGGCGATCCCATCGGAGTCCGTGAGGCTGAGCGGCACCAGCGTGGCGCTGCCGCCGAGCTTCCGGATCTCGTCGTCGAGCTCCTCGAGGCCGCCTTGCGTCCGCGCCACCGCGATGATCTGGGCGCCGTGTCTGGCCAGCGCGATCGCGGTGGCATAGCCGATGCCGCGCGAGGCGCCGGTGACGAGGGCGATGCGGGAGGCGAGGGGTTTTGTCATGATGAATGCGGCAAGCCAATCGGGATTCCGGGTTCGATGCGGAGCCTGTCATCCGGCCGCGCTTCGCGCGGACCGGGTGGCATCGCCCCCGGAATGACGGTGCTCGTGGCGCGTCAGCTCGCTTCCGCCAGCAGCGAGAGCTGCCGCGGCTGGGCCTCGATCTGGTTCTGGTCGGTGAGGTTGGTCGGATAGGCGCCGGTAAAGCAGTGGTCGGCGAATTTCGGACTTGCGGGATCGCGGCCGGGGTAGCCCATGGCGCGGTACACGCCGTCGATCGACAGGAAGGCCAGCGAATCTGCGCCGATGATCTCGCGCATCTCTTCGAGCGAATGGGTCGCGGCCAGCAGGCCGTCGCGGTCGGGCAGGTCGATGCCGTAATAGTCGGGATAGAGGATCGGCGGCGAGGCGAGGCGGAAATGCACCTCGCGGGCGCCGGCGTCACGCATCATGCGGACGATCTTCTTCGAGGTGGTGCCGCGCACCAGCGAGTCGTCGATCAGGACAATGCGCCGGCCCTTGATCGCGGCGCGGTTGGCGTTGTGTTTCATCCGCACGCCGAGTTCCCTGATCGACTGCGTCGGCTGGATGAAGGTGCGGCCGACATAATGGTTGCGGATGATGCCGAGCTCGAACGGCACGCCGGAGAACTGGCTGTAGCCGACGGCGGCGGGCACGCCGGAATC
>NZ_JAFAVV010000238.1 GCF_019242285.1 Bradyrhizobium sp. | reverse complement strand
GACCTTTGTCGACGACCACGCCATCACCGCCGCCCACTTCACGGCGATTGGCGCGCTGAGCGATGTCACGCTCATGTATTTCGATTGGCAAAAGAAGGACTATCAGCCGATCCCGGTGCCGGATCAGGTCGAGGTGGCCTCGATGATCGGCGATGTGGCGGAAGCGCCTTCCGGCAAGGCTGCGCTTCACATTCATCTTGTCATTGGCAAGTGCGATGGCACGGCCATGGCAGGTCACCTTGGCAAGGCGCTCGTGCGGCCCACACTCGAAGTGATCCTGACGGAGTCGCCTGTCCACCTGCGCAAGAAAAAGGATCCGCAGAGCGGCCTCGCGCTGATCCATCCGCAAGCGTGAACCGGAGAACGCCGGCCGCTACCCCATCGAGCACGCAAGTGTATAATTCGCAGGCCGCGTTACTCTAAACGCGTCGCCGCGAATGCCCGCGAGCTGCCGGGCAAAGGGGGAAGGCCATGACTCGCTCAAGCGACGAGAACAAGCGCGACGCCAATGCAAGCGAAATCAGCCGTCGCGGGGTGATGGCCCTCACCGCAGCGGCGGGCGCGACTGCGGCTCTCGGCCCGCCGGCGATGGCGCAAACCGGCGCCGCGAATGCCAGGCCCGCCGACCTGGTGCTGATCAACGGCCGTATCCACACGATGGATAACGCGAGCACCGTTACGGACGCCGTGGCGATCCGCAATGGCCGCTTCGTTGCGATCGGGGCTGACGCGGCGGCGATGGCGGCCACCGCGGCGAGGACCGTCAACCTCGGCGGCAAGACCGCATTTCCCGGCATCATCGAGCCGCACTGTCACGTCGTCAGCGTCTACAACAGACCGGGCTATCACACGATCCTCGAAAACACGGCGAACCTCGCGGAGGTTCAGAAGGCGCTTGCCGAGCGGCGCAAGACCGTTCCCGCCGACGGATGGATCACGTCGATGGGCGGGTTTCATCCGAACCAATGGTCGGACATCAAAGTGCTGCCGACACGCGAACAGCTCGATCAGGCCGTGCCGGACCGGCCGGTGTTTCTCTACACGCGCTTCACCGGCCCTGCCGTCACCAACAGCATGGGCAAGAAGTTGTTTGACGAGTGGGACAAGACGCCCGCACATCCCGACATCGTTCCGGTCGCCGTCGCAGAAGACGGCCTGATCAAGGACGGCGGCTTCGGCAAGGTCACACCGGCAACCAGCGCGCTGTTCCTGCTGCGCTCGCGAACCACGTTCGACGACAAGCTGCGCACCACGATGGAAACGCAGCGCTACGCGGCGAGGCTCGGGCTCACGACGATGGGCGACAAGGTTCTGTTCCCGACACCAGGCCCGCTGCATCCGATTCAGGTTTTGTCCAATCTCGATCAGTACCGGATGTACGATCCCCTCCTCGAGATCGACCGTCAGGGCAAGTCGATCAGCAGGATCGAGATCAGCTTCCTGCATCATCAGGGATTCATCCCGGCGCTGGGCGACATGGCGAACCAGCTTCCGGAATTGCGCGCGCGCCTGCGCAACCAGTTTCCGAATTTCGGCAGCGAGATGGTCTCAACCGGCGGCATCGGCGAATGGGCCGCGCCGGTCAACGTCGATCGCTCGACGCCCGGCGGTCAGGTCTGGTTCGAGGCGCAGCGGCTTGTGGCCGAGGCCGGTTGGCGCAACGAGAACGCTGTCTCGAATGCCAAGGAATTCGAAGGCGTCGTGCAGGCGTGGGAAGAACTTGCGGCCAAGGGTTACGACATCAAGGACAAGCGCTACATCATCCATCACGCTGACGGTGCGACGCCGGAACTCCTCGCACGCGCGAAGGCGCTGGGCGCCGGTGTCGCGATGGCTGCGTTCCGCTGGGTCGTCTCGAACGACGGCAAGCCGGCGGGCGTGCCGTTCCGCACCATCCTCGACAGCGGCGTGAGGGCGGGCCTTCAGGGCGATGGCGTACACATCTCGCCGCTCAATCCGTGGGCGCACATGCAGTACGTGATCACGGGTCTGAACTCACTCGGCCAGCAAGTGAACGACGGCCAGCGGCTCAATCGTGCAGAGACAATCCGTCTGTTCACGCGCGAGAATGCCTGGTTCCTGCTTAGAGGGAGCGAGATCGGCACGATCGAGGCCGGCAAGCGCGCCGACGTTGCAGTGCTCGACCGTGACTATTTCACCGTGCCCGATCAGGAAATTCGGAATATTCGCTCGGCAATGACCGTGGTCGGAGGCAACAT
>NZ_JAFAVV010000235.1 GCF_019242285.1 Bradyrhizobium sp. | reverse complement strand
CCTGCGGCGGCCAGATGATCGATGGTCTGGCGCTCGTCGAAGCGGGTCATCTCGATGGCGTACTCGACCGGCGTGCCGCTGCCGTCGATGCTTAAATTTCCATGGCTATCCTGGGTAATCGGCGCGACGCGGTGATATATCTGCGGTGCGAACGGCCGGTTGATCCGGATCTCCGCCTCGCATGCGGCCTTCCGCTTGGCGAGCGTCGAATAGTCGAGGAACGGAAAGCGCACCGCGTGCTTGATCTTCAGGGCACGCTTGCCCGCCAGGATGACCGAGGCGGCATGCGTGTCGATCCGAAGCACCCCTGGATGCGTTGCTGGATCGGTCAGGAACGCAAAGACGCGCTCCTGGGTGGCAGTGTCTGGAGCAGGTGTATCCGTCATGCGCGCCTTATGGCCTGAGAACAGCGGCGCCGAGAACTTGCCCCGTCCGCAATTTCGCCAGAACTTCGTTGGCTTCGGCGAGCGGATAGGCGGTCGTCTGCGTCCGCACGCCGGCCTTTGGTGCCACTTGAAGGAAGTCCACGCCATCCTGCCGCGTCAGATTGGCGACCGACACCAGTTGTCGCTCTCCCCAGAGGATGTCGTAGGGAAAGCTTGGAATGTCGCTCATATGGATGCCGGCACACACCACCCTGCCGCCCTTGCGCACCGCGCGCAACGCCGCCGGCACCAGCTCTCCGGCCGGCGCGTAGATGATCGCGGCGTCGAGCGGCCCGTCTGGCATTTGGTCCGACCCGCCGGCCCAGACTGCGCCCAGCCGTCGGGCGAATTCCTGCGCCTCAACATCTCCGTTCCGCGTGAACGCGTGAACCGCGCGGCCCTGCCAACGTGCAATCTGGGCGACGATATGGCCGGCGGCGCCGAAGCCATAGATGCCGAGCCGCTCGGCGTCACCGGCCATCACCAGAGAGCGCCAGCCGATCAGGCCGGCGCAGAGCAGCGGCGCGATCGCAACGTCGTCGCCGTCCTCCCCGAGCGGAAACGCGTAGCGCGCGTCCGCGATCGTGTGGGTCGCAAAACCGCCATCGCTTGTATAGCCGGTGAAGCGTGGGTGGTCGCACAGGTTCTCCGTGCCCTGCCTGCAAAAGCGACAGATTCCACAGGTATGGCCGAGCCAGGGAATTCCGACCCGATCGCCGACGCGATGTGTCGTCACGTCGGGGCCAACCAGATCGACTCGTCCAACGATCTCGTGTCCGGGAACGATCGGATATTTGATGTGCGGCAGTTCTCCATCGACGACGTGAAGGTCGGTTCGGCACACGCCGCAGGCGCTCACCGTGACGCGAATTTGCCCCTCGGCGGGTTGCGGGTCGACGCGTTCCTCGAGCGCGAGAGGCGATCCGGGACCAGGCAGTACCATCGCACGCATGCCCAACCTCTTCGGACGGAGATCCATCTGGAGCCAGTATACCATCCTTCTTGATCGCGTTTGACATCGCTCAAGGCAATCTCAATCGCTCTGGCCGGTTTGACCGAGATCAAGCGCCGTGGCCGGCCAGACCCTATCGTCTGCCGCGAAGGAGCCCTCGCGATGCCGATCAAGGATGTGTTGTTGCCGCTCGTCGGCGAACCCAGTGACGCAACCGTCGCCGCGATCGACAAATGCGTCGCGGTGGCAGGCGACCTTGGGGCGTGCATCACCGCGCTTGCGATCGAGGAGGATATTCTCGTTCGACCGCAAGTGATCGTGTCCGCGGATCTGGACAATTCGACCGCCACCGAAGCAGTGCGGAGCGTTACCGACGCCAAAAGCCTTCTGAAGGCCTTCGACAGCGCGGCCACGCGCTTCGGTGTTCGCAACGAGCAGAAGCTGCAGCGTCTGGCCGCCGCGGAAATCCCCTTGTATTTCGCCAAATGCGCGCGGCTCAAGGACCTGTCGCTGGTGCCCGTGAAGTCGCATGTCGGCCAGTCGGAGAAGGTCGTCGAACGATTGCTGTTCGGGTCGGGCAGGCCGGTCCTGATGTGTCCGGAACATCGGGCCGCCGAATTGCGCGTGGCTTTCGATCACATCCTGGTCGCCTGGGATCATAGCGCGCCGGCGGCAAGAGCGGTCGCGGATGCCCTGCCGCTGTTGCCGGCGGCGACGAGCGTGCGCATCATCACGGCCACTGACGAGAATACGCCGGAACAGCGGCAATCAGGACGGGACCTCGTCAGCCATCTCGGACAGCACGGCGTCAAGGCGACGTTCGAAACCGTCAAGATCGACGGCAGTTCCGTCGGCATGGTGTTCGAGGCCTATCTGAAGGCGCATGCGATTGACCTTCTGGTCATGGGAGCCTATCGGCACTCGCGGCTCAACGAGGTGGTGTGGGGCGGTGCGACAAAAACCGTCATCGGCCGGCCGCCAAGCTGGGTCATGATGTCGCGTTAGATCCACGGTTCCGTCTATAGATGTCAACCTATCGCCTGAAGAATCTGCTGTCGCCGCAGTCGATTGCGCTGGTCGGTGCCAGCCCGCGCCGCGGCTCCGTCGGGCGCGCCATCCTCGGCAACATTCGCAAGGCGAACTATGCCGGCGAATTCGGACTGGTGAACCCGCGCTATGCGGAGATCGATGGGGTTGCCGCGGTCGGCAGTCTCGACGAGTTGCCCTTCGTGCCAGAGCTCGTCGTGATGACCGCGCCGCCGACGGCGATCCCCGGCCTCATCGCTCAGGCGGGCAGGCTTGGCACAGCGGGCGCCCTCATCGTCAGCGCCGGCCTGGGTCATGGTCCCAATTCGCTGGCTCATGAGGCCGAACGCGCCGCGGCAGGGCACGGCATGCGGCTGATCGGACCGAACTGTCTCGGCATCATGATGCCGAAGGTCCATTTGAATGCGAGCTTTTCGGCGCATATGCCGAACGGCGGAAACCTGGCACTGATCTCGCAGTCGGGTGCGATCGCGGCCGGAATGGTGGATTGGGCGGCGCAACGTGGCGTCGGCTTTTCCGGGATCGTTACCGTCGGCGACCAGCTCGACGTCGATATCGCCGATCTGCTTGATCACTTCGCATTGGACAGCAGCACGCGCGCGATCCTGCTCTATGTCGAGGCGATTAAGGACGCCCGCAAGTTCATGTCGGCAGCCCGCGCTGCCGCAAGGGTCAAGCCGGTCGTCGTGGTCAAAGCGGGGCGGATGGCGCAAGGTGCAAGGGCAGCGGCGACCCATACCGGCGCGCTGGCCGGCTCGGATGCAGTCTATGAGGGCGCGTTTCGGCGCGCCGGAATCCTGAGAGTGGCCGATCTCAGGGAGCTGTTCGATTGCGCGGAGACGCTGGGCCGCATCGAACCGCCGCCTGGCAAGCGACTGGCGATCCTCACCAATGGTGGCGGAATCGGAGTCTTGGCCGTCGACCGGCTCACCGAGCTTGGCGGCATTCCTGCCGCCATCGCTCCCGAGCTGCGCCGGAAGCTCGACGAGGTGCTGCCGCCGACTTGGTCCGGATCGAATCCGGTCGACATCATCGGCGACGCCGATGCCGCGCGCTACGTCGCCGCGCTCGAGGTGCTGCTCGCGGATCGAGGCAACGATGCGGTCCTCGTGCTCAATGTGCAGACGGCGATCGCTTCCGCGGAAGACATCGCCGCCGCGGTCATCGCCTCCGTCGGCAAGTACCGCGAACGGCGCGGCCGTTTCGCCAAGCCCGTGCTGGCGGTCTGGGTCGGCGCGGAGCAGAAGGTGATGGAGGCGCTCAGCAACGCCGGAATTCCCAACTACCCGACCGAGGATGACGCCGTGCGCGGCTTCATGCATCTCGTGCGCCACCGGGAGGTCGCGCACCTCTTGATGCAGGTGCCGCCCGAGATGCCGGGCAACTTTGCCCCCGACAAGGACGCCGCTCGACGGATCGTTGCTAACGCGCTGGCGGAGGTGCGCCGGTGGTTGGACCCGGTCGAGGTCAGGCAGCTTCTGGAAGCCTATGATATCGCGATGGTGCCGACATTCGCGGCTGCCGATGTCGAGCAGGCTGTCGCGCACGCCTCGCAATTGTTCGCCCAGGGCGCAACCGTCGTGCTCAAGATCAACTCGCGCGACATCGTTCACAAGTCTGATGTGGGTGGTGTGGTCCTCAATCTCACCAGCCCCGATGCGGTGCGCGTCGCGGCGGCGGACATTTTGGCGCGCGCGTCAGCGAGACGGCCGGACGCGCGGATTTCCGGGGTGATCGTGCAGGCGATGATGGTTCGGGCCAAGGCGCGCGAGCTGATCGTCGGACTTGCCGACGACCCGGCCTTCGGCACCGTCGTGGTGTTCGGCCGTGGCGGGACGGCAGTCGAGATCATCAACGACAAGGCGTTGACGCTCCCGCCGCTCGATCTGCAACTGGCGCGCAGCCTGATCGAGCGTACCCGCGTCTCGCGGCTGCTTCGCGCCTATCGCGACGTGCCTGCGGTCAAGGAAGACGTCGTCGCCATGGTGCTGGTAAAACTCTCGCAGATGGCGGCCGATATTCCCGAGCTGCGCGAGCTCGACATCAATCCGCTGCTGGCGGACGAGTCCGGCGTCGTGGCGGTCGATGCGCGTGTCGCCGTCGGCCGTGTCGAACCGAAGTTCAAGGGAAAGGGGCCTGCCAATTTCGCGGTGCGGCCCTATCCGTCCCAATGGGAGCGGCATCTTGAGGTCAGGGAGTCCTGGCCGGTTTTCGTGCGGCCGATCAGGCCTGAGGATGAGCCCCTGATCCACGAACTGCTCCGTCATGTCACGCAGCACGATCTGCGTCTGCGCTTCTTTGCGCCGATGAAGGAGTTCAGCCACGAATTCATCGCCCGTCTGACGCAGCTCGATTACGCACGGGCGATGGCGTTCGTTGCATTCGATGAAGCCACCAACGAGCTGGTGGGCGTGGTCCGGATTCACTCCGACTCGATCTACGAGACCGGCGAGTATGCGATCCTGCTCAGGTCCGACCTGAAGGGCAGGGGGCTGGGGTGGGCCTTGATGCAGCTCATCATCGAATATGCGAGGACCGAAGGGCTCAAGATCATCTCGGGCGACGTGCTGCACGAGAACACGGTCATGCTCGAGATGTGCCGCAATCTCGGCTTCGAGGTGAAGACCGATCCGGTCGAGCGCGACCTCTGCAACGTGCGGCTCAGGCTTTAGGCTCCGGGTGTCCTCTTCAGGCTCTCGTGATGACTCCGTTTGAGGCAAATCAAGCGGCCTCGGATGCTGCAGCCTAGTTAGAAGGGCGCGCCCGCCGTCGGAGCCGATGCTCAAGAGAGGAAGCAACGTTGTCATCCCCCTTATTGACGGCGACGGCCACCGGCGACGGGATTGAGCTTCGTCCAGTCGGATCCTGGACCGCGGCCCATGTGAAGAGTTTGGAAGCGTTGTCCGACGGTGTTGCCGCCGAGCTCGACCGCTCCAGGTCGGTAAAGCTCGATCTCGCCGGCCTGAGCGAGCTCGATACGCTCGGTGCGTGGCTGATCGAAAAGCTGTCCCGGCGCGTCTTGGCTGCCGGGCATCGTGCGGACGTCACCGGCATCGCCGACGATTATGCGGGCCTGATCGAGGAGATGCATCAGGTGAATCGACATTCTTCCGCGCCGATCGCCACGCCGAATCCCGTCTTGGCGAGGCTCGGCGACCTGGGCCGTTCGGCCTCGAATGCGACCGAGGACGTCGCCGTCTTTCTTCAGATGCTCGGCTCCCTGTTTCTGGTTCTCGTCGGTATGCTGCGCCGGCCGCGATCACTGCGGATCACCTCGCTGGTCTATCAGCTCTACAAGGTCGGCTGGCAGGCGATCCCGATCATGGTGCTGATCACCTTCCTGATCGGCGCCATCATCGCGCAGCAGGGTTTCTTCCATTTCCGTAGATTCGGTGCGGAATCCTATACCGTCGACATGGTTGGAATTCTCGTGCTGCGCGAGCTCGGCGTCCTGATCGTCGCGATCATGGTCGCCGGACGCTCGGGGAGCGCCTACACCGCCGAGCTCGGTTCGATGAAGATGCGCGAGGAGATCGACGCGCTCCTGACCATGGGGCTCGACCCTGTCGAGGTCCTGATCCTGCCCCGCGTCGTCGCGCTGGTGATCGCGCTGCCGATCCTGAGCTTCATCGGCTCGGTGGCGGCGCTCTATGGCGGCGGCCTGATCGCGCAGTTCTATGGCGACATGGGGCCTCCGATCTACATCGCGCGGCTGCACGAAGCGATATCCGTCACCCATTTCGAGGTCGGCATCATCAAGGCGCCGTTCATGGCGCTGGTAATCGGCGTCGTCGCCTGCAGCGAAGGATTACGGGTAAAAGGCTCCGCCGAGTCGCTCGGCCGGCAGACGACGACCTCGGTGGTGAAATCGATCTTCCTCGTCATCGTGCTCGATGGGCTGTTCGCGGTCTTCTTTGCGTCGATCGGAATGTAATGATGCCAGAAGAGGCACAGCAATTCGCCATTCGCGTGCACGATCTCGTGGTCGGTTTCGGCCGGCAGGTCGTGCTCGACCATCTGTCGCTCGACGTCCGCAAAGGCGAGATCCTCGGGTTGGTCGGCGCCTCGGGCGGCGGCAAGTCGGTCCTGATGCGGACGATCATCGGCCTGATCCCGCGGCAGAGTGGCGAGATCGAGGTGATGTGCCGGCCGATCAGCGGCGCGTTGGACCGCGGCACGCAACCCGCGGCCGGCAGTTGGGGCATCCTGTTCCAGCAGGGTGCGCTGTTCTCGTCGCTGACGGTGCGGCAGAACGTGCAGTTTCCGTTGCGTGAGAATCTCGTGCTGTCGCAGGCGCTGGTGGACGAGATCGCGACCGCCAAGCTCGAGATGGTCGGGCTTACGCAGCCGGACGGCGACAAGTTTCCCTCCGAACTGTCGGGTGGCATGACCAAGCGCGTGGCGCTGGCGCGCGCGCTCGCGCTCGATCCGGCGATCGTGTTCCTGGACGAGCCGACCTCGGGGCTCGACCCGATCGCGGCCGGCGAGTTCGACGCGCTGATCAAGACGTTGCAGCAGACGCTCGGGCTGACGGTGTTCATGGTGACCCACGACCTCGCCAGCCTGAACACGGTCTGCGACCGTGTCGCCGCGCTCGCCGATGGCAAGATCGTCGCGATCGGGTCGATGCGCGACCTGCTTCAATCCGAGCATCCCTGGGTGCGGGCCTATTTCCATGGCAAGCGCTCCCAGATGCTGCAACCCAAAGCGAGCTAGAGAGATGGAAACCCGCGCTCCCTTCGTCCTCATCGGCGCCTTCGTCCTGGCGGCCATCGTCGCCGTGTTCGGCTTCGTCTACTGGCTCAACAACACCGGCGGCCTTGGCCCGCGCACCGCTTATCACGTTCAGTTCGAGGGCTCGGTGCCCGGTCTGCTGGTCGGCGCGGCCGTGCTGTTCAACGGAATCCGGGTCGGCGAGGTGGCGGAGTTGAGTCTCGCCGCGGACGCGCCGCGGCGCGTCAACGCGACGATTTCGGTGGCGTCGACGACGCCGGTCCGCGCCGACACCAGGGTCGGCCTCGAGTTCCAGGGCCTCACCGGTGTTCCCGTGATCGCGCTGGAGGGAGGCGGGCAGCAGGTGGGGGCGGGGCCGGTTCCGACCTTGATCGCCGAGCCGGGCGCGGGCCAGAGCATGACGCAGGCTGCGCGCGAGGCATTGCGGCGGGTCGATTCGGTGCTGGCGGAGAATTCAGAGCCGCTGAAAGATACCATCGCCAACTTTCGGACTTTCTCGGAAGGCCTCGCGCGCAACACCGGAAAACTCGACGGCATCGTTGCGGGCCTCGAAAAGATGACCGGGGTCGGCGCGCCGACGCAAAGGATCACCTACGACCTCTCCGCGCCGCAGAATCTCGCACCGGCCAACAGACCTATCAAAGGGCAATTGGCAATTCCGGAGCCGACTGCCGTCGCCATGCTCGAGACGCAGCGGATGCTGTTCTCGCCGACCGGGGAATATCCGAATTTCGTGGATTTCCTGTGGGCCGACAGCATCCCGAAGCTGCTGCAGGTGAGGCTGATCGACGGCTTTGAGAACTACGATCTCGCCCATGCTCCGCTAAGGGTCGCCGATATGGGGCAGGCCGACTTCCAACTCATGATCGACGTCCGGCGTTTCCGCGTGGCTGTGGATGCCGGCCCCGCCGCGGAGATCGAGCTATCGGCACGGATCGTCGACAAGAATGGCAAGGTTATCGCGTCCCGCCTGTTCCACGACAGCGAGAAGTTCGGCGAGATCGAACCTCGGCCCTCGGTCGCAGCCTTCAACGAGGCGTTCGGGCGCATCGCAAAGGACATGATCGGCTGGACCGTGCAGTCGCTGTGAGCAGTTTACGCAAGCGTATCGAGATTAGAGACCCTTGGCGGCCTTTGATCAGGATCAAGGAACTGAAAGGCGTTTGCGACGAAAATTCCTCCAATTTCAACAGGGAGGAAGCGACATGCCTTTCGATGCGATGATGCTCAGCCTGGCCGTAACAGTGGTCTTTCTGGGCTTTGCCGCGGT
>NZ_JAFAVV010000229.1 GCF_019242285.1 Bradyrhizobium sp. | reverse complement strand
ATGGGCTCGGCCACCATCGAGGGCCGCGTCGAGATGGGCGAGAAGGTGATCATCAACATCCGCACCTTCCTCGACAACCACCGGCCGCCGGACCGCGTGCTGCCGAGCATGCTGTGAGGGCGTTCTCGCATGCGGCCCGTCATGGGCTGCGATGCGCGAGATCGTCGAGTTTCTGGCGGACTCTCCTCCAAATTCTGACGTGTCAAACAGCGATGTCGTCGCCCGGCTTGACCGGTCGATCCAGCATTCCAGAGACGGCAGCTTGATCCTCAGTCCGCGGCAAGGTGCGTGACGCCGAACTTCGTTGCCAGCTTGACGAGGAGCTGTCGGATCTTCCAGACGGGATCGATGTCGGGAACGGCCTTCCACAGCGCCTCATCCAGTCTTTCGGCAAACTGGCGATATTCATCGCTCTCCGTGTCCGGATAGACTGCCGCCAGCGCAATCAGCCAGCCCTGAAGCTCGGCGCTTGCCTGACGAGAGTCGGGATCGTTTTGAACGCTGATGGTATCGCGCCCGATCGCCTTGGTCGTGTAGAGAGTCGCGGATTTCGCAGAGTTGGTCAGCAGCAGCAGCACTTGCTCCCGTTGCCATCGTTGAAATTCCGACTGCCGCTGTTCGAGCCGCACTTCGCGATCCCGCTTCACCTGGAGCAGGTCCGCGGCGATCTTGCCGACGACACCGAGCAGACCTCCCATGAACGTGCCGCCGAGCGTGAGCAGACCGGTGACCGTCGCCGCATCCATGGCTTTCCCTCCTCATTCGTTATCCGGCGCATTCTAGCCGCCTCGAGGCTGCGCATATGGTAAATCGATATGGGGGCAATTTCCGCGGCGACCGTGATTGACGCGATCTCCGGTCCAGAGTGATAGTAGGGTGAGCCAATCATCGCGTCGGCGCATCGATGAAACAGCGGATCTTTGCGATTGCGAAGGCCAGCCTGCTGGCCCTCATCGGCCTGGTGATTCTCGCAGCCGCCTCGGCCCTCGGATTCTGCGCCTACCGCCAGAGCCTCGGCGCAAGTTCGCTCGCGATTCGATCGCCGAACGGCATCCAGGAGGGCATGTACGTCAGGATCGGCGGCATCGATCAATGGATTCAGATCCGCGGCGAGGACCGCGATAATCCGGTCATCCTGTTCGTTCACGGCGGCCCCGGCGGCTCCACCATTCCGATTTCGTCCGGCTGGCAGCCATGGGAGCAACATTTCACCATTGCCCAGTGGGACGAGCGCGGCGCCGGGCGCACGCTTCGCGCAACAGGCGAATCGGTGGCGCCGACGATGACGCTCGCGCAGATGACCGAGGACGGCGTCGAGGTCGCCGAATTTCTTCGAGCCCATCTGCACAAGGACCGGATCATCCTGGTCGGGCATTCCTGGGGCTCGTTCCTGGGCGTTCACATCATCAAGAAACGGCCGGAGCTGTTTCAGGCCTATGTCGGCACCGGGCAGGTGGTCGGCCGACAAACTTTCGAAAAGCAGTTCGAGCTCACCGTGGAGCGCGTGAAGGCATTGGCGCAGGCTGCGAGCAACACGCAGGCACTGGCGGAGCTCGCGCCGATTTCCGCCGCGGCGGAGTTCAGCGCGAGGCCGTGCGACACCGTAAGCTTCACTTCCTCCGCCGGCAGCACGCCCGGATGCAGCGTCGTGCTGAAATGGGCAAGGGCGCTTTCGCTCCCGTCGAACGAGACATTCCAGCTTGCCGGCCCGGTCCCGCCACCGTTCATGCCGGGTTTCACGCTGCTCGACTGGTACTACTGGCAACGGGGAATGTCATTCTCGGCTGGGCAACTGCGCGGCAGGAACGGACCGATGATGCAGAACGACCTCTGGTCGCTCGGCACCAACTTTTCGATTCCGATGCTGTTCTTCGAAGGGACCGCCGACTTCAGCACGCCGATGGAGCCGGCGCATGCCTATTTCGAGCGAATCGAGGCGCCTCATAAGGAATTCGTGCCGTTCGAGGGTGGCGACCATTTTCTGCCGTTCGACCGGCCGGACGAATTCCTCGCGCAGTTGCTGGCGCATGTGCGGCCGCTGGTGTTCTAGCTAGAAGATGTATTGACGATCGGTCGGGAGGGTGGGCTAAGCGCGGCTTGCACCGAAGCACGCTCCACAAAGACAGAAGCGTGCCCACCATCCCGAGCCGCGCTGTTCATAGAATGGCGGGCACGGCGCTTCCGCCTTCGCTCTGCGAGCTACGGCGGACGCGGCCGCGCCTTGGCCCACCCCTGCCGCCACTTTCCCAGCCCTTCGCGACCAGGCGCTCCGCTCACAGCGTCTTCAGATATTCGAGCAATGCCTTCTTCTCCTGGTCGCTCAGGCTGGTGCCCCATTCATGGCCGCACCGGCTGTTGCCCGAATCGAGCTTGCTGCAATCGGTAGTGGGTCGGACATTCGATCCCGGCTGGTTGGCCGCGAGGCCGATCTCGTCGGTGTCGTAGTTCGGGCCGAGGCTAAAGCTCGCCTTGCGCTGCGCGGCCGGCTTGAGCAGCTCCGCAAGGCTCGCCACCGAGCCGTTGTGCAGATAGGGCGCGGCGGCCCAGATTCCCTGCAGCACGCGCGATTCGTACGCGCCTTTCTCAACGGTCACGCCGGGCAGGATGCCGCCACTGATGACCACTTTGTCGGGCTGCTGCGCGACCGGTTGCAGCGGCAGATTAAAGGCCTTGGCGAGATCCTTCAGCTCCGGTGGCAGTCGCGGCAATTGCGCGGGCGCAGGCTCCGATCCCGACGGCGATGATGGTTGTGCATCGGGCGACAAGGCGCCGCCGAAGCCGCCGTCAAGGCCATTTTCGAAGCCGCTGAGGAAGCCGCCGGTCAACAGATGCTGGGCGATCGAGCCGCCGACGGCGGTGACCATCATGCTGACGGCATAGTCCTCATCCTTGAGCGCCGGCGTGAAGCCTGGAAACACGGCCGCTCCGTGCAAAGCGCCGGTCTTCGCCTTCCTGAGCAGCTCGTCATATTGATGCGTGTCGGTGCCGACGTTCAGGACCGGCGTATCCCAGGTCTGCGCGAACGGCAGGCTCCCCTTGCCCGGCCTGATGCCGTGACACTGGATGCACCCGCCCTGGGCGGAGTCCCGCTCGAAAATCGACTTGCCCGTCGCAGCCAAGCCCGGGTCGATTTTCCACGGCCATTTCGGGGCGCCGATCTGCTTGAGCAGTTCCTCGATCTTGACCAGCCCTTCGAAGTTGATCGAGTTGTTGTTCAGATAGTTGATGAACGGCCCCTTTACGGGTTTTGGCTCGAAGGTGGCAAAGGCCAGCGCCTGTCCGGTGTTCCGGGTCAGCGCGAAAATGTCGTTGCCGTTGTTGACGAAGCCGGCCCAATCGGTCTTGTCCTGCAGCGGCGAATTCCACAGGAACGGAAACCGCACCGCGGC
>NZ_JAFAVV010000868.1 GCF_019242285.1 Bradyrhizobium sp. | reverse complement strand
CGATCATGGTCAGCCGCTTGAAGTAGTGGCCGATCTTGGCCTCGATGGTCATGCCGATGCCGCCATGGAGCTGGATCGACTGCTGGCCGACGAACTTTCCGGACTTGCCGACCTGGACCTTGGCCGCGGCCACCGCTTTCGCCCGTTCGTTCGCATCGCCGAAATCGGCGGCCATGGTCGCAAACAGCGCCATCGAGCGCGCCTGCTCCAGCGCGACGAACATGTCGGCGGCGCGGTGCTGCAGCGACTGGAAGCTGCCGATCGCAACCCCGAACTGCTTGCGCGTCTTCAGGTACTCGACCGTGCTCTTCAGGGATTCGTCCATCGCGCCGACCGCCTCCGCGCACATCGCGGTGCGGGCCTCGTCGACCACGCGCTCGATCAGCGGCAGCGCGTTCTCGGCGTCCCCGATCGCCGCATCGGCGCCGACCTCGACGCCGGTGAAGCTGATGTCGGCGGCGTGAAAGCCGTCCTGGGTCGGATAGGCCTTCTTGGCGATCCCCCTGGCGACGCCCGGCACCAGGAACAGGCCGATGCCGCTATTGTCACGCTGTCCGCCCTTCGTACGCGCGGTGACGATCAGCGTATCGGCATTCTCGCCATTGACGACGACGAACTTCTCGCCGTCGATGACCCAGCCGTCGCCCTTCTTCTTCGCCGTGGTGGCGACGTCGTTGAGGTCGTAGCGCGAGTTCTTCTCGAGCTGGGCGAAGGCGAGCGTCCTGCTGCCGTCGATGATGGAGGGGATATGCGCCGCCTTCTGCGCCGCCGAGCCGCCATGGCGCAGGACGCCGCCGCCGAGCACGACCGTGGCAAGATAGGGCTCGATCACCAGCGCCCGGCCGAGCGCCTCCATCACGATCATGGTTTCGACCGCGCCGGCGCCGAAGCCGCCGTCGTCCTCCGCGAAGGGAAGGCCGAGCAGGCCCTGCTCGGCGAGCTTGCTCCAGACGGCTTTGCTCCAGCCGCCCTGCTCCTTCATGTATTTCTTGCGCTGCTCGAAATCGTATGAATCGGTCAGCAGCCCCTCGACGCTATCCTTCAGGAGCCTCTGCTCCTCGGTCAGATCGAAATCCATTTCGTGTTCCTCATACCCGGATCAAACTGACGTCGTCATTCCGGGATGGCCTGAAAGGCCAGGCCCGGAATCCATAACCACCTATGGATTCCGGGTTCGCGACTGCGTCGCGTCCCGGGATGACGGTGAGATTGTGAACTACAAGCCCAGCACCGCCTTGGTGATGATGTTGCGCTGAATCTCGTTGGAGCCGCCGTAGATCGAGACCTTGCGGTTGTTGAAGTAGCTCGGCGCGATCTGCGCGGTCCAGTCCATTGCCTCGTTGCTCGAATCCGGATGCTCGTCATAGGGCGCGGCGAACGGCCCGATCACCTCCATCAGGAGCTCCGTGGTGGTCTGCTGGATTTCCGAGCCCTTGATCTTCAACACCGAGGATGCCGGGTTCGGCTTGCCCTTGCCGTGCTTGCCCTCGTCGGCGACGACGCGGAGCTGGGTCAGTTCCAGGGCTTTCAATTCGATCTCGCAGGCGGCGAGCTTCTCGCGGAATTTCGGGTCCTCGAGCACCGGGCGGCCGCCGGATTCGATCTTGGACGCCAGATCCCTGATGCGGCGGATGCGCTCCTTGGAGACGCCGACCCGCGCGATGCCGGTACGCTCATTGCCGAGCAGGAACTTTGCGTAGTCCCAGCCCTTGTTCTCCTCGCCGATCAGGTTCTCGTAGGGCACCTCGACGTCGTCGAAGAACACCTCGTTGACCTCGTGGCCGCCGTCGATGGTCTGGATCGGCCGCACCGTGACGCCCTTCGACTTCATGCTGAACACGATGAAGGAGATGCCGGTCTGCTTCTTGGCCGAGGGATCGGTGCGGCACAGGCAGAAGATCATGTCGGCATATTGCGCGAGCGTGGTCCAGGTCTTCTGGCCGTTGATGATCCACTTGTCGCCCTTGCGCTCGGCCTTGGTCTTCAGCGAAGCGAGGTCCGATCCCGAGCCAGGCTCGGAGAAACCCTGGCACCACCAGTCGTCGACATTGGCGATGCGCGGCAGATATTGCTTCTTCTGCGTCTCGTTGCCGAAAGTGTAGATCACCGGGCCGACCATGCTGACGCCGAAGGCGAGCGGCGCCGGCGCGGGATGCATCTGCAGTTCCTCGTTGAAGATGTAGTGCTGCACCGAGGTCCAGCCCGTCCCGCCATACTCCTTCGGCCAGTGCGACACGCCCCAGCCCTTGGTGTTGAGGATGCGCCACCAGGCGATCATCTCATCCTTGGACAGATGCCGGCCTTCGACCAGCTTGCGGCGCGTCTCCGGCGGCACGTTGTCACGAAAGAACGCCCGCACTTCCTCGCGGAACGCCTGCTCTTCCTGGGTGAAAGCGAGATCCATGGGGTCCTCCTGTGAGCCGTTAAGCCATCTCTTCCTTCGGCGCCTGCTTGCGGCGCAATTCGTGGCGCGAGAGTTTTCCGACCGGCGTGCGCGGCAATTCCTCGACGAATACGACCGCGGCCGGCAATTCATGCTTGCCGAGCTTGTCGGCAAGATGCGCGCGCAGCTCCTCCAGCGTAAGGGAGGCCGCGCCGTCGCGCAATTTGATGAAGGCCTTGGCCGCCTCGCCGCGGTAATCGTCGGGAATGCCGATCACGATCACCTCCTGCACCGCGGGATGGGTGTAGATCGCCTGCTCGATCATCTGCGGATAGACGTTGAAGCCGCCGGAGATGATCATGTCCTTCTTGCGGTCGACGAGAAAGAAATAGCCGTCGGCGTCCATGGTACCGATGTCGCCGGTAAGGAAGCGGCCGTCGACGAAGGCTTCCGCCGTCTCCTGCGGCTTGTTCCAATAGCCTCTTGTCACATTTGGGCCCTTGATGCGGATCTCGCCGACCTCGCCCGGCGGCAGCACCTTCGTTGGATCGTCCAGCGCGACCACGTCGAGCTCGATGCCGGGGAGCATCAGGCCGATCGAGCCGGGCTTGTCCGGCCCGTCCGCGGGATGCGCGGTGCCGGGCGAGCAGGTCTCGGTCATGCCCCAGCCGCTCTTCAGCTTCATGCCGACGCGGCGCTGCAGGATGCTCGCGACCTCGACCGGCAGCGGCGCGCCGCCGGAGCCGGCGGAAACGAGTGAGGACAGATCGCGCCTGTCGAGATCGGGCAACGCGGCGATCGCGATCCACATGGTCGGCACGCCGGGGAAATAGGTCGCGCGTTTGACCTCGATGTCGCGCATGACGGCTTCGACGTCGAAGCGTTGGTGCAGCGAGATCAGGTTGCCGCGCCGGAGCGATGAGAGCAGCACCACGGTCAGCGCATAGATGTGGAACAGCGGCAGCACGCAGATCACGCGGTCGATGACGCCAGCGCGCTTGGCGCGCGCGGGTCGGCCCCAGACGTCGTAGATCGAGACCGCCGCGGTGAGATTGCCATGGGTCAGCATCGCGCCCTTGGGCAGACCGGTGGTGCCCCCGGTATATTGCAGCAGCGCGACGTCGTCGGGCGAGATGGTCGGCCATTGCGCCGGCTTCGCCGCGCCGTCGATGAACTTCGCGCAGGTGGTGATCGCGGGATGGTCAGGGATAGCGGCCTGCGGCGTGCCGACCTTGCCCCAGCGGTCGTCCTCGCAGATCACGAGACGGTCGATCAGGCCCCTGTCGAGGAATTTCAGCGCGGTCGGCAGCAGCGCCGCGAGGTTGCTGGTCACCAGCACGCGCGCGCCGGAATCGGCGAGCTTGTGCGCCAGCGCGATCTCTCCGTCGAGCGGCGACAGATGCACGATGCGTGCGCCCGCCTTCAGCGCACCGAAGAAGTTGATCGGGTGGTCCGGCGTGTTGCCGAGGAACAGCGCGACGGAGGTGTCCTTGCCGCAGCCCGCGCGGAGGTACGCGGCAGCCGCGAGCTCGGCCAGCGCTTCGAACTCGCTGTAGCTGATCGGCCGGTCGCGGAATTCGATCGCGGGGCGTGCGCCGAATTGCGCTGCCGCCGTCGCGAGCAGCTCCGGCAGCGTGCCGATGCAGATCGCATCGTCCCAATGGACGCCCTCGGGATAGAACTGTTCGCCGGTATGGGTCATATCTTCTCTCCACTGTCGTTCCGGGGCGCGCGCAAGCGCGAACCCGGAACCTCGAGATTCCGAGTTCGATGCTTCGC
>NZ_JAFAVV010000737.1 GCF_019242285.1 Bradyrhizobium sp. | reverse complement strand
AGGACCAGGACGCAGCCAACGTCAAGGGCCTGCCCGGCAACAAGAGCGGCCCGGCGGTGAAGAAGCCGCAGTAACATTCGGTCGGGGCAGGGTGGTCCAAGCGAAACGTGCCCACCGTCTTGGTGGGCACAGAGCCAGTGCGCCCTTGCCAACCCCTTACGCTTTTGCGCCTTCGGCAGCCGGAAACACCAGCCGGTCGTCGGTGCGGCAATAGCGATCGGCGAACATGCGACCGATCGGGTGGTAGCGCTCCATGTGCACGCGCATCGCCTCGCGGTCCCAGAGGTCGTCACGGATGTAAAAATTGATGCCTTCGCCCATGATGAGCTCGCGGTGGTCGACGGCGATCATCTTCCAGACCTTGCACTCCATCGCCCAGGGCGTGTCGGCGAGCCTGGGCACCGCGATCTTGGTCGAGGGCTCAAGCTTCAGCCCGAGATAGTCGGGCTCGCCGATCTCGGGCGGGAAGTCGCCGCTGGATTCGTGCATCGCGCGCGCCAGCGGCTCGTCGGTCAGGTTGACCACGAACTCGCCGGTGCGGCGGATGTTGATGAGCGTATCCTTCTCGCGGCCGTCGGGCGTGCGGTTGGCGGCGAACATGCAGATCGGCGGGTCCTCGCAGAACACGTTGAAGAAGCTGTAGGGCGCGGCATTGACGACCCCGGTGGGGCCGATGGTCGTCACCCAGGCGATCGGCCGCGGCAAGACGAATGACGCCAGCACCTTGTAACGCTCGCGAGGTGCAAGATCGTCCGGGGAGTATTCCATTTTGCTGCATTCCTGTTTGGCGGGGTCGTGCCGCTTGCTCGCGCGGCGGCGCGAAGCCTAATCGGGGGCGGGCCGGCAATAAAGGGGCAGTGGCGCGGGGCAGGTCGGCGGCGAAGGCGTTATGCCGCTGGGCGCTGCGGGAAAGCGAACGCACGTTCGATCGAGCCAACAACCTCAACCGCCATCGCCCAGCTCGACCGGGCGATCCAGCACGCCGCCTGTCGGCTCACGCACGACTGTCTCTGGAATGCTGAACGCCCGGTCAAGCCGGGCGATGACAGCGAATGCTGCTTGAGACGTCGAATGTGACGAGGCGGCCCCGCGTCGTCTCGCTCGTGCTCGCCGCTCAGAACGCCGTGTAGCCGCCGTCAATGACAAAACAGTCGGCGGTATGATAGGACGAGGCCTTGCTCATCAAGTACACGGCGATGCCGCCGAAATCACTGGGCTCGCCGAAGCGGCGTACGGGAATCCGCGGCATCACCGCATTGACGAACTTCTCGTCCGCCAGCACCCGCGCGGTCATGTCGCTCCGGATCCAGCCCGGGAGGATCGCATTGGCGGTGACGCCGTAGCGCGCGAGCTCGACCGCGAGCGCCCGGCACAGCGCGTTGATCGCGGCCTTGGTCGCCGCATAGTGCTCGTTGCGCGCGGTGCCGAACAGCGAGGCGAGGCTCGAGGTCGCGACCAGCCGGCCGAACGGATCGCCGCCTTGCGCGCGCTCGGTCATGTGGCGCGCCGCGGCCTGGAACGCGTGGAACACACCGTCGAGATTGGTCGCGAACATCTTGCGCCATTCATCCTCGCTGCGCTCGATGAACGGTTTGCGTCCGCCGCCGCCGATGCCGGCATTGGCAAAGCAGCCGTCGACGCGGCCGAAGGTATCGAGCACGGCCTTCATGACCTCGTTGACCGACTGGGGAGAGCTGACGTCGCAGACGCGAAGGTCGACCTTGCCGGGACCCTTGGCCATGGTTGCCGCGGCGGCGGCGTTCTTGCCGGCGTTGCGGCCCCAGATCGAGACGTTGCAGCCACTCAACGCAAGAGCCTGCGCGATGCCAAGCCCGATACCGCCATTGCCGCCGGTGACGACCGCGACGCGGCCGGAAAGATCGAAGAGGTCCATGTGTGCGTTTCCCATGTTGGTATGACGCGCATCAGCCACGCGTGGAGGGTTTGTTCCGCGATCGAGCATGGACAAGCGCGCCGCAAAAATCAAATATGACGTCCAGGGAAGACCCGGCGCGTCGCCGCAACGAGGCAGAGAGGAAACCATGCAATTCAAGCACTGCACGCTCGAGCTCGACGGGCCGGTCGCGGTCCTCAAGCTCGACCACCAGGAGGTCATGAACGCGGTCTCCATGGACATGCTGGGCGGGCTTACCGAGGCGCTCGACACCATCGAGGAGAAAGAGGCCGAGGTGCGCTGCCTGGTCCTGACCGGCGCCGGCCGCGCCTTCTGCACCGGCGCCAATCTGCAAGGCCGCAACCAGCAGAAGCCGGGCCGCAGCAATGCGGGCGCGGCGTTGGAGACCGGCTTCCATCCGTTCCTGCGGCAGCTACGCAACCTGCATTGCCCGATCGTGTCAGCGGTGAACGGGCCAGCCGCGGGTGCCGGCATGAGCTTCGCGCTGATGGGCGACATGATCCTCGCCGCGCGCTCGGCCTATTTTCTGCAGGCGTTCCGCCGCATCGGCCTGGTGCCGGATTGCGGCTCGACCTGGCTGATGCCGCGCCTGGTCGGCAAGGCGCGGGCGATCGAGTTGTCGCTGATGGGCGAGCGGCTGCCGGCGGAGAAGGCGCTGGAATGGGGCCTGATCAATCGCGTCCATGACGACGGCGCGCTGATGGAGGAGGCGATGAAGCTCGCGCGCGAGCTCGCCAGTGGGCCGACGGTCGCGCTGGCGCTGATCCGAAAACTCTATTGGGACAGCCCGGATAATTCCTTCGAGGACCAGCTCGATCTCGAATACCAGTCGCAGCGCATCGCCGGCTCGACGGAGGATTTCAAGGAGGGCGTCACCGCGTTCCTGGAGAAGCGGCCGGCGCAATTCAAGGGCAAATGATCGAGCAGGAACTCTCACGCTGCGTTGCCGCCTGGTGTCCGGGCGCGACCGGTGTCACGGGTGCGGCAAAACTGTCGGGCGGGGCAAGCCAGGAGACCTGGTCGTTCGACATCATGCACCCGGCCGGCCCGATCGGTGCCATCCTTCGCCGAGCGCCGCAGGGTTTTGGCGCGGCGCCCGGTCGTGCGGCAGGCCTGGAGGCCGAAGCCACGCTGATGCAGCTCGCCTACGACGCCGGCCTGCCGTCGCCGCGCGTGCTGCACGTGCTGAAGCCGGAGGAGGGGCTCGGACGCGGTTTCGTCATGGCGCGGGTCGAAGGCGAGACCATCGCGCGCAAGATTTTGCGCGACGAAGAGTTCGTCAAGGTGCGGCCGCTTCTGGCGCGGCAGCTCGGTAAGGTGGCGGCCGGCATTCACGGCCTGCCGCGGGCAAAGCTGCCGGCGCTGCGCGAGATGAATGCGGCGACCGAGATCGCCCAGCTCGAACACGAGTACCGCAGTTTCGACTGGCCGCGCCCGGTGTTCGAACTGGCGCTGCGCTGGCTTGCGGCGCACGATCCGGGGCCGCCGCCAGAAGTGACGTTGGTGCATGGCGATTTCCGCCACGGCAATCTCATTATTGGCGCCGATGGCGTGCGCGCCGTGCTCGATTGGGAGATCGCCCATCTCGGCGATCCCATGGAGGACCTCGGCTGGATCTGCGTCAATTCCTGGCGCTTTGGCGAGATCGACAAGCCGGTCGGCGGTTTTGGCGCGCGCGAGGAGCTGTTCGCAGGCTATGCCGAGGCGGGCCGGCGCGCCGACCCCGCACGCGTGAAATTCTTCGAGGTGATGGGGACGCTGCGCTGGGGCGTGATGTGCTGCGGCATGATGCAGCGCTTCCGGACCAGCCCCGATCATTCGATGGAGCGCGCCATGATCGGCCGCCGCGCTTCGGAGACGGAGATCGACCTGTTGCGGCTATTGGCCTCGCGAGGAGATTGAAATGCAGGACGAGCCGACACCGATCGAGCTGACCAAGGCGGTTGCCGATTTCCTGCGGAACGAGATCACGCCCGTCATCAAGGGCCACAGCGCCTTCAAGCTGCGCGTGGCGATCAACATCCTCGATCTCGTGACACGGCAGTTGACGCTGGCGGAGGGCAGTGACGACGCCGAGGCGGCGCGACTTGCCGGCCTGCTCGGTCGGTCCGGCTCGCTGTTCGAATTGAACCAGGAGCTTGCCGAGCGGATCGCTAACGGCGAGGTCGATCTGGCGACGCCTGGACTGGCCGTGCACCTCTGGCAGACCACGCTGGCCAAGCTCGCGGTCGATCAGCCGAACTACGCGTCGTACAAGCGGGAAGTGGGAAGAGATGGAGGTTAGCTTCGCTCTATCCATCGTCATTCCGGGGCTCGCGCAGCGAGAGCCCGCAATCCATGCTCACGGTGGTGGTCATGGATTCCGGGCTCGCCGCTGCGCGGCGCCCCGGAACGACAGCGGATATTTATCGTCCGACCCATTTCGGCGGACGTTTCTCGGAAAACGCCTTCGGCCCCTCGACATAATCCTGCGACGCCGCCATCGCCTTCACCGCGGGAAACTCGCGCTGCTCGCTCATCGCCTGTTCCAGCGGCATCTCCATGCCCATCCGGATCGCCTGCTTGGAGGCGCGGATCGACATCGGCGAGTTCTTGCAGATCGTCTCCGCCCAGCGCTCGGCGGCGGCGAGCAACTCGCCCTGCGGCACAACCTCGTTGACGAAACCGAGCTCGAGACCCTCCTTGGCGGAGACATGGCGCGCGGTCAGAATCATGCCCATTGCGCGCTTCAGCCCGATCTGCCGCGGCAATCGCTGCAGCCCGCCGGCGAGCGCGGCAAGGCCGACGCGCGGCTCGGGCAGCGCGAAGGTCGCATTGTCGGAGGCGATGATGAGGTCGCAGGCGAGCGCGACCTCGAAGCCGCCGCCCATCGCCACCCCGTTGACGGCGGCGATGATCGGTTTGTCGCAGTCGAAGCGGGTGGTGAGCCCGCCGAAGCCGCCCTTGTCCCAGCCGCGCTTGCCGCCCGCCGCCTGCCATTTCAGGTCGTTGCCGGCGCAGAACGCCTTGTCGCCGGCGCCGGTGACGATCGCGACCCATTGCTCGGGATCGGCGGCGAAATCGTCGAACACCTTGTTCAATTCGAAATGCGCGTCGATGTGCAGCGCATTGTACACTTCGGGCCGCGACAGCGTCACGATCGTGATCGGTCCCTTGCGGGTGACTTTGGAGAATTTCAGGTCCATGTTTGCTCCCGTGATTTTCTGCGGCGCGGAACTGGTCCGGCGCGGCCCGATCGCCTGCCAACGACGATAAACGACAAACAGGGGAGATGACGCCAGTGGATTTTGCATTGCCGGCTGATTTGGTCGCCTATCTAGACGAGCTGGATCGCTTCATCGCCAGCGAGATCAAGCCGCTGGAGCAGGCCGACGACAACATTCGATTTTTCGACCACCGCCGCGAATGGGCGCGCACCGATTTTGACAATGGCGGCCTGCCGCGGCCGGAATGGGAGGCGCTCTTACGGAAGGCGAAGAATCTCGCCGATGCCGCTGGCCATTTGCGCTTTGCTATCCCGAAACGCTACGGCGGCAGGGACGGCTCCAATCTCTGGATGGCGGTGATCCGCGAGCATTTCGCCTCCCAGGGGCTCGGCCTGCACAACGATCTGCAGAACGAGCATTCGATCGTCGGCAACCTGCCGCTGGTGACGATGCTCGACCGTTACGGCAGCGACGAGCAGAAAGCGATGATCGAGGGCTCGCTCACCGGGAAATACCGCATCACCTTCGGCCTCACCGAGCCCGAGCACGGCTCGGATGCGACCCACATGGAAACCAGGGCGGTCCCGGCGACGGCAGGCAACGTGAAGGGCTGGCGCATCAACGGCGAGAAGATGTGGACCACCGGCATGCATGTCGCCACCCATTGCGCGCTGTTCGCCCGCACCTCGGGCAATGATGGCGACGCGCGCGGCATCACCTGCTTCCTGGTGCCGGCAAGGAGCGCCGGCGTGAAGGTTGAGCAGTACATGTGGACCTTCAACATGCCGACCGACCATCCGCGCGTCAGCTTCACCGACGTATTCGTGCCGGAAGATGCGCTGTTCGGCGAGGTCGGCCGCGGGCTGTCGCTCGCGCAATGCTTCGTGCACGAGAACCGAATCCGGCAGGCGGCGAGCTCGCTCGGCGCCGCCGTCTACTGCATCAACGAGAGCGTGAAATATGCGCGGGAACGAAGACCATTCGGCAAGGCGCTGGCCGAAAACCAGGCGATCCAGTGGCCGCTGGTGGAGCTTGCGACCCAGGCTGAGATGCTGCGGCTCCTGATCCGCAAGACCGCCTGGGAGATGGACCAGCTCACCCAGGTGCAGGTCGAGCATACGCTCTCCGACAAGGTCTCGATGTGCAATTACTGGGCGAACCGGCTGTGCTGCGAGGCCGCCGACCGCGCCATGCAGGTGCATGGCGGCATGGGCTATTCGCGGCACAAGCCGTTCGAGCACATCTACCGTCACCACCGCCGCTACCGCATCACCGAGGGGAGCGAGGAAATCCAGAAGCGCAAGGTGGCGGGATTCCTGTTCGGCTATATGGGCGCGGACAAGCATTGAGGAGCGTTGGAATGGAGGGAGGATGCACCTGCGGCCATGTCCGCTATCGCCTGACCGGCAAGCCGTTGATCGTTCACGCCTGCCACTGTCGCTGGTGCCAGCGCGAGACCGGCACCGCGCATGCGCTGAACGCCCTCTATGAGGCGGATCGAGTCGCGCACGTCGCAGCCGAGCCGGAGGTCATCCTGACGCCGTCGGCCAGCGGCAAGGGACAGCGTATCGCCCGCTGCCCGGTCTGCAAGGTCGCGCTGTGGAGCAACTATCCGCAGGCCGGCCCTGCGGTCCGCTTCGTTCGTGTCGGCACCCTGGACGATCCGGACCAGTGCCCACCCGACATCCACATCTTCACTTCTTCCAGGCAGCCCTGGGTGACGCTGCCCCCGGGGGCCAAGGCGGTCGCCGAGTTCTATGATCTCAATCAAGTCTGGTCGGACGAAGCCAAGGAGCGCCGCCGGATCATGCGCGAGCGGGCGAGGCCGAGACCTTGATCGACGATCGACCGGCGCCAATCAATGCGGTGGATGACGAAGCTTGGGCGGCTGAGCCGGTGGGTCGGCAAAGGGGGCCGTGAACGCCATCGGTTGCAGATAGCCGTCCTCGGCTTCGGGATCGGCCGAGATTATCGGGCTTGCGAACCCGGAAGCGATGATGAACAGGGAGACGAAGGCGATGGCGATGGCCATTGATTCGATGACGACCGCATTGGTCGTGTCCGTACTGAGCGGGGTGACGCTGACTGCCGCCATGCCGGTGAAATGCAGCGACACGATCGCCAGCACGAAAATCGCGACGGCAGCATATTGGAAAGAGGAGCGGTCGACCCGCGTGGTCATGCAGAGGGCTGCGATCGAAAGCGCAACCGAGAACGCCAGCGAGAGCGCCACATAATTCATGTTCCATTCGACGATGCCACTGACATGGTAGGCGATCATCCCGACATAGTGCATGATCGTGATGGTGAGGCCGACCACGACGCCGGACAGGACCGTGGGCAAAGGCCGCGTGCTGCTCGCGGCGATGGCGAAACCGGCGATGAAGCCGAGAACGGCGATGCCGAGCGATCCGATGGTCAGGATCGCGTCGAACGAGACCGGTGCATGCGGATCATAGGCGAGCACGGCAACGAAATGGGTGCACCACACCGATGCGCCCGCCGCCGAGGAAGTCTGCAGCACCCAGCCCGTCCGGTGAACGCCCTCGCTTCGGCGCGAGCGCCCGAGCAGCCTCATGGTGACGAGGCTGCCCGCAATGCAGACGGCGGCGGCGAGCAGCACCAGCCACAGATTGTGTTCGGCGACGACGCAGGAGATCACACGCATGGCGATGGCCCCGATTTCAGGCGTTCGTCCCGGATATCCGGTTTTTGCGAAGATTGGGTTAGCGGCGCCGGCCGCGTCGGCCGGCTCGGCTTCGCAGAACCGGAATTGCACGGGAAGCGTGATGCCGTTCGGGCCTCTCCATCTCCGTAGATCTACAGAAACGGGAGGATCGAATCCCCCGAGAATTGCAGCGGCCCCCGAGGGCCTTAGTTCACCTGACGGTCTTTGCCCGCCCAGTAGGGCTCACGCAGATGCCGTCGCAGGATCTTGCCCGAGGGATTGCGGGGCAACGCCTCGATGAAATCGACTGTCTTGGGTGTCTTGAAGCCGGCGATCCGCTCGCGGGTGAAATTGATGATCTCGCTCTCGCTGGCGAGCTTGCCCGGCTTCATCACCACGATGGCCTTCACCGCCTCGCCCCATCTGTCGTCGGGGATGCCGATCACCGCGGCCTCCGCCACATCAGGGTGGTCGCAGAGCGCGCTCTCGACCTCGGCCGGATAGATGTTCTCGCCGCCCGAGATGATCATGTCCTTTATGCGGTCGTGGATGTAGATGTAGCCGTCGTTGTCCATGTAGCCGGCATCGCCTGTGTGCAGCCAGCCATCGGTGTCGAGCGTCTTGCGCGTCGCCTCCGGAAGGTTCCAGTAGCCCGTCATGTTGGAGCCGGAGCGGGTGACGATCTCGCCGACCTCGCCCGGCGGCAGGCGGTTGCCGTTGACGTCGACGATTGCAACCTCGACACCGGGCAGGGCTTTGCCGGCCGAGCGCATCCGCTCCAGCCCTTCGACATGGTCCTCCGGCGGTAGCGCGACGATGGTGCCGGTAGTCTCGGTCATGCCATAGAGCTGGACGAAGCCGCATTTGAAGACCTCGATGCACTCCTTCAGGAGGGCGGCCGGGATCGGCGAGGCGCCGTACAGCATGTATTTCAGCCGCGAAAAATCGACCTGCCGCGCGCGCGGCTGGCGCACCACGAACTGCATCGCTGCCGGCACCATGAACAGTTTCGTGATGCCCGATTGCTCGATGAAGTCCAGCACCCTGGTCGGATCGAACTCGCGTGCGATCACGCCCTTGGCGCCGTGATAGAGGCCGAGCACGCCCCAGCCCGAGCCGCCGATATGGAAGACCGGCATCGCGACCAGCGAGACGTCGTCGCTGGTCCATTTGTTCCAGTCGGGCCGCTCGGCGTTGCCGGAATTGGAGAGGTTGAGCAAGTTGGCGTGCGACAGCATCGCGCCCTTCGGCTTGCCGGTGGTGCCGGACGTATAGAGCTGGATCGCGATATCCCTCGGCGTGATCTCGATCCCGGGATCGTCGGCGCGTTGCGCGTCGCGCCAGGCGGCGAAGTCCTGCCATTCCGGAGCGCCGCCTTCGGCGGTGATGATCGTGCGTACGGTAGGGATCTGCGATTTTATGTTGCGCACCTGCGTGATCAGCTCGGGACCGACGAACAGCACGGGCGCCTTGCAGTCCTCGACGATGAAGGCGATCTCGGGACCGGCGAGCCGCCAGTTTACCGGCGCCATCACCACGCCCGCTTTCATGGCCCCGAGCAGCAGCTCGAAATAGCTGTCGCTGTTCTTGCCGAGATAGGCGATGCGTTCGCCATGCTCGAGGCCGAGGGCCTTCAGGCCATTGGCGACGCGGTTGGTGTTGACGTCGAGCCCGGCGAAGCTGGTCGCGCGTCCCTCGAATTCGAAGGCGATGGCGCCCCCGCGTTCCTTGCCCCGCGCGCGGACCATGTCGGCAATGGTGGCCGGCTCGAAAGATGCGGACATGCTTCCCCCCAATTGATTTGTGTTGTTGGGCGGAGTTTGGCGGCATCCGCCTGCAAAGACAATATCGGGCAGGGGATGCGGCGATTTATCCGCGTTGCGCGCGGTCCTTCTCGTTCTGCGCCATGATCGATTCCTTCGCCGTGGTCCAGTCCTGGTCGGTCCAGTCGCGGAGCTGATAGAAGTTGCCGCCCATCGCCAGCGCCTGGCCGCCATCCATCGCGATGGTCTCGCCGTTGATCCAGTCGCAGCCGCCGGAGATCAGGAACACCGCGAGGTTCTGCAGCTCCTCCATGGTGCCGACCCGGCCCATCGGATTCATCGCTTTGGTGCGTGCGCCGGCCTCGTCGCCGGGCTTGATGCGCTTGCTCATGCCTTCTGTCGGGATCTCGCCCGGTGCGATGGTGTTGAGGCGGATGCCATGTTTGCCCCATTCGGTCGCAAGCGACATGGTCATGGCGTGGATCGCCGACTTGCTCATCGCCGACGGCACCACATAGGGCGAGCCGTTGCGCACCCAGGTCACCGTGATCGATACCACGTTGCCCGGCAGCCTTGCCGCGATCCAGCGCCGTCCGACGGCGTGAGTCACGTAGAAGGTGCCGTGCATGACGATGTTGGCGACGGCGTCGAAGCCGCGCGGGCTCAGCTCCTCCGTGCGCGAGATGAAATTGCCGGCGGCGTTGTTGATGAGGTCGGTGAGCGGACCTTCGCGGAAGATGTTGTCGATCATCTCGTCGACCGCCTGCGCGTTGCGGATGTCGACGCCGTGGCTCGTCACGCGACCGCCGTACAGGTCCATCAGCTCGGTCGCGGTCTCGTCGCAGACGATCTTGCGGCGGCCGCAGATATGCACCTCCGCCCCGAGTGCGAGGAATCGTCCGGCCATCGATTTGCCAAGTCCGGTGCCGCCGCCGGTCACCAGGATGCGCCGTCCCGCGAGAAGTTGGTCCCTGAACATCGTTTCCCCTCAAAGCAATGTCTGTTAATTGGTCGATTGACTAAATCCTCATCAAGGCATTCTGTAAAGCCGCAACAAAGAATAAGAGCTCAGGGAGAGCGCTGATGGAACAACGCGTGTCGATATCGGTCACCGACGGCATTGCCGACGTCCGGCTGGCGCGCGCGGACAAGATGAACGCGCTCGATGCTGCGATGTTCGAGGCGCTGGTGGCCGCGACCGAGCGGCTTGGCCGCGAGACGGGCCTGCGCGCGGTAGTATTGTCGGGGGAGGGGCGGGCGTTTTGCGCCGGCCTCGACATGGGCCGATTCGCGGCCATGAAGGAGGGCGGCGGCCACGGCATTCCCGGTGCCGAGAAGCGCGACCTGACCGCGCGCACGCACGGGCAGGCGAACTTCGCCCAACAGGCGGTGTGGGGCTGGCGGCAGCTTCCGGTGCCAGTGATCGCGGCGGTCCATGGTGTGGCCTTCGGCGGCGGCTTCCAGCTCGCGCTGGGGGCGGACATCCGTTTCCTCGCGCCCGATGCGCGGATGTCGATCATGGAGGTCAAATGGGGCCTGGTGCCCGACATGGCCGGCACGCCCATCCTCGCCACGCTGGTACGCGACGACATCCTGCGCGAATTGACCTTCACGGGGCGGATTTTCTCCGCCCAGGAGGCTCAGAGTTACGGCCTCGCCACCCGGATCTGCGACGATCCACGCGCGGCGGCTTTCGAGGTCGCGCGCGAGATCGCCGGCAAGAGCCCGGATGCGATCCGCGCTGCCAAGCGCATGCTGAACGGATTGTCGGTCGATCCGGGGCCGGCGCTGCTCGCCGAATCCGTCGAGCAGCAGAAGCTGCTCGGCAGCGCCAACCAGCGCGAGGCGGTGACCGCCAACATCGAGAAGCGCGCCCCGCGCTTCGCGGATGCGGGGTAGTCCGACGCGATGCCAACGTCCTCCCTTTATCACGGCATCATCTCGGGCGAGCGCCGGCGCAGCCACGAGGAGGTCGCCGATCGAGCCGCGCGGATCGCGGGCGGCCTCCACCGCCTCGGCATCGGGCAGGGCGACAGCGTCTGTATTCTGATGCGCAACGACATCGCCTTTATCGAGACAGCTTATGCGGCGATGCGACTCGGCGCCTATGGCGTGCCGGTGAACTGGCACTTCAAGCCGGAGGAGATCAACTACATCCTGAAGGATTCCGG
>NZ_JAFAVV010000593.1 GCF_019242285.1 Bradyrhizobium sp. | reverse complement strand
CGCGTTCTCAACCTGACCAACTATCTCGACCGCCGTCCCGGCCAGCTCTCGGGCGGCCAGCGTCAGCGCGTCGCCATCGGACGCGCCATCGTGCGCCAGCCTTCAGCCTTCCTGTTCGACGAGCCGCTTTCGAACCTCGACGCAGCCCTGCGCGGCACCATGCGCCTCGAAATCTCGGAACTGCACCAGCAGCTCAAGACGACCATGATCTATGTGACCCACGATCAGGTGGAAGCCATGACCATGGCCGACAAGATCGTGGTCATGCATGACGGCATCGTCGAGCAGATTGGCTCGCCGCTCGAGCTCTACGACAAGCCGGAGAACCAGTTCGTCGCCGGCTTCATCGGCTCGCCCGCGATGAATTTTCTCAAGGGCAAGGTCAAGGTCAACGGCGCCGCGGGCTTCGAGGGGCCGAATGGCGTTGCGCTGCCGCTCTCCACCGCGCCTTCCAGTTCCGACGGCAGGCCTGCGGTCTATGGTGTGCGGCCCGAACATTTCACCATCGCCGATGACGGCGCGGAGGCCGAGATCATCGTAGTCGAGCCCACCGGCTCGGAGACGCAGGTCTTCGCCAAGCTCGGCGGCGAGCAGGTGGTCGCGGTGTTCCGCGAACGGCATCAATTCAATCCGGGCGACAAGATCCGGCTGAAACCAGATCCGACGCTGGTCCACCTCTTCGACGAGGGGACCGGCAAGCGGATGAATGCTTGAACGACCAAAAAATACTTAAACGGGAGAAACGACGATGCACGACTTGACCCGCCGCGCGCTGCTTCAGGGCGGCACGGCGCTCGCCGCCGGCGCGGCGCTGACCGGACCTGCGCTGCTCGACTTCGCCAGGGCCTGGGCCGAGACCGCGCCCTGGAAGCCGGAGCCGGGCGCCAAATTGACCCTGATGCGCTGGAAGCGCTTCGTGCCGGCCGAGGACGAGGCCTTCAATGCCATCGTCGCCGCATTTTCCAAAGCGACCGGCACCGAGATGAACGTCTTCAGCGAGTCCTTCGAGGACGTGCAGCCGAAGGCTTCGGTTGCGGCCAATACCGGCTCCGGTCTGGACATGGCCTGGGGTCTGCACACGCTGCCCCAGCTGTTTCCGACCAAGGTCCTGCTCATGAACGACGTCGCCGATTATCTCGGCAAGAAATATGGCGGCTGGACCGACGCGGCCGCCAAGACCTGCAAGCACGGCGAGGACTGGCTCGGCATTCCCGTCGCGACCGTCGGCGGCTACATGACCTACCGCAAGTCGGCGACCGACAAGGCGGGCTTCAAGGACTTTCCGAAGGATTTTCCGGGCTTCCTGGAAATGTGCAAGGCGTTGAAGGCCAACAACACGCCGGCCGGCTTCGCCCTCGGTCACGCCACCGGCGACGCCACCGGCTGGCTGCACTGGGTGCTGTGGGGCCATGGCGCCTACACCGTCGACAAGGACGACAAGGTCGTCATCAATTCGCCGGAAACGATCAAGGCGCTGGACTATGCCAAGGCGCTGTCCGACACGTTCATCCCCGGCGTCGCTTCCTGGAACGATTCCTCGAACAACAAGGCGTACCTCGCCGGCGAGCTCTATTGCACGTCCAACGGCATCTCGATCTACATCGCCGCCAAGGACGACCCCACCAAGAAGGAGCTCGCGGAAGACACCTACCACGCGCTGATGCCGGTTGGTCCGATCGGCAGGCCGACGGAGCTGCAGCTCGCGGTCCCGATCCTGGCATTCAATTTCACCAAATCGCCGAACGCCGCGAAGGCCTTCATCACCTTCATGCTGGAGAAGGAGCAGTTCGACAACTGGCTGGTAGCCGCACGCGGTTATCTGACCCAGACTCTGAATGCCTATGAGTCCTCGCCGATCTGGACGGCCGACCCGAAGAATGCGGTGTTCGGGCAGGCCTCGAAGCGCGCGCTGCCGGCGTCGGGCATCGGCACGCCCGGCGAGAAGGCGGCGACCGCGATCGCCGACTTCATCGTGGTCGACATGTTCGCCAACTACTGCACCGGCGCCAAGGACGCCAAGGGCGCGATTTCGGAGGCCGAGCGGCAGTTGAAGCGGATCTATCGCGGCTAGCTTGACCGTGGCGCGGGCGGCGGCCGGCGCCGCCCGCGCTGTCTCAACACAGTTGGATGGTGCCCATGGCTGACCTTGCCCTCGCGCCGCAGCGCGCCAAGTCGGAAATCCGCGAAGCGACCGCCTGGGACCAGCTCAGGCACAACCGGAACTGGCTCGGCTTCTGGTTCATGCTGCCGGCCCTGGGTTTCCTGATCTTCTTCCTGGCCTATCCGTTGGGGCTCGGCATCTGGCTGTCGTTCACCGACGCCAAGATCGGCCGCATCGGCGAGTTCATCGGCACCGAGAACTACGAGTGGCTGTGGGACGATACGATCTTCTGGTTGTCCGTCACCAACACGCTGCTCTACACCTTCGTCGCCAGTGCCTTCAAATTCGCGATCGGGCTCTATCTCGCGCTGCTGTTGAACGAGAACATGCCGTTCAAGGCAATGCTGCGGGCGATGGTGCTGATCCCCTTCATCGTGCCGACCGTGCTGTCGGCACTGGCGTTCTGGTGGATCTTCGATTCGCAGTTTTCGATCATCTCCTGGTCTTTGAAGCATC
>NZ_JAFAVV010000475.1 GCF_019242285.1 Bradyrhizobium sp. | reverse complement strand
GCTGGCGCGCGCCGCCTATTGGCGCGGTCGCGCCGCCGAGGCGATGGGCGATCGCGATCGGATGCGGACCAATTACGAAGCCGCCGCCCGATACCCGACCGCCTATTACGGCCAGCTCGCGCTGGTGCGGCTGGGCACGGACCGGATCGCATTGCGCGCGCCGCCGCAGCCAGACCCGGTGCGCGATTCCGGGCTCGCCGAGGAGCTTTCACGCGCCGCCGACATGCTCTACGCGATCGGCGAGCGCGACACCGTGATGAGCTTCGTCGCCGATCTCGCCGGGCAGAGCTCGGATGCGCCGACGCTCGCCGCCGTCGCCGAGGCCACCGGCCGGCATGACGATGCGCGCGCCATGCTGGAGCTCGGCAAGACCGCGCTCGGCCGCGGGCTCGCGCTCGATCCCTATGCCTTCCCGACCATCGGCATCCCGCAGCACGCGCCGATCGGGCCCGCGCTCGACCGCAGCGTCATCTACTCGGTCGCGCGCACGGAGAGCGCATTCAACCAGCGCGACAAGTCCGCGGCCAGCGCCGTCGGCCTGATGCAGGTCACGCCGGAAGCAGGCCGCGACACCGCCAAACGGTTCGGCGTCGAATATGACTGGGACCGCATGGTGTCCGACCCCGTCTACAACACGCAGATGGGTGCCGCCGAGCTCGCCGCGTTGATGCAGGAATATCGGGGATCGGAGATCATGACCTTCGCCGGCTACAATGCCGGGCGCGGCCGCGTTCGCGACTGGGTCAAGCAGTATGGCGATCCGCGCGACGCTGCTGTCGACGCGGTCGACTGGGTCGAGCGCATCCCGTTCGCCGAGACGCGCAACTACGTCCAGCGCGTGATCGAGAACCTGCAGGTCTACCGCGTGCGCTTCGGCCACGACGCGCCCGTGATGTCGACCATCGACCGCCACGGCAGGAAGGTCAGCGACGCGATGGGCGCGGACCTGCCGGAAGATGCATCGGAGTGATGGATCGTGAAATCGTAGAATCGTAGGGTGGGGCTAAGGCGCCAAGCGCCGTGCCCACCATGCTTCGACAGCATTGCCCTCGATGGTGGGCACGCTTCCGCCTCCGCTCTTCGAGCTGCGGCGAAAGCTCAGCGCACGCTGCGCAGCAATTTCGGCTGCTACACCGCGCCGGCCTTCTGCGCGTACTCCCACGACGCCTGCGCCAGCGGCACGGTACGCTTGGCGGACTCGATCGCCTTCGCGTTGGCCGCGGTGCCGTCGCGAATGCGGCCCGCAATGCCCTGGGTGATGCCGGCGAGCCGGAACAGATTATAGGCGAAGTACCAGTTCAGGTCGGGCGGCGCGGTGCCGGTGACTTTGGCATAGATGTCGGCCGCCTCCTCCATGGTCGGAAGGTTGAGCGCCGCGAGGTCGGCGCCGGCGAGGCCCGGCATGATCCATTGCATCAGCAGATAGGTGAAGTCGGCCATGGGATCGCCGAGCGTCGACAGCTCCCAGTCGAGCACCGCCTTCACCCGCGGCTCGGTCGGATGAAAGATCATGTTGTCGAGGCGGTAGTCGCCGTGCACGACCGAGACGCGCTTCTGCTCCGGCAAGGTCCGCGGCAGCCACTCGATCAGCTTCTCCACTTCCGGAATGTGCTGGGTCTCGGAGGCGCGGTACTGCTTGGTCCAGCGATCGACCTGGCGCGCGAAATAGTTTCCCGGCCGGCCAAAGTCGGAAAGCCCGATCGCGTCGGGATCGAAATTGTGCAACTTACCCAGCGTCTCGATCTTGCTGGTGAAGATCCGGCGGCGGTCCTCCGGAGACTGGCTCGGCAGGGTCGGATCCCAGAACACCCGGCCCTCCTCCATCGACATGATGTAGAAGGCCGAGCCGATCACCGCATCGTCGGTGCACAGCGCATAGGTTCTCGCGACCGGAAAGCCCTGCTTCGACAGCGCCGTGATGACACGGTACTCGCGATCGACGGCATGCGCCGAGGGCAGCAGTTTGCCGAACGGCTTGCGCCGCATCACATAGGATCGGCCGGGCGTGTCGAGCCGATAGGTCGGGTTGGACTGGCCGCCCTTGAACTGCAGCACGGTCAGCGGGCCCTGAAAGTCCTCGACATGCTCGCCCATCCAGGCGGCGAAGCTGGCCTCGTCGATGCGATGCCGCTCCTCGACCGGCCGTGTGCCTGAAAATTCCTCGTCTCTGCGCACGTCCGCCACGCTGACGCTCCCTCGATTTTCTTGCCCGTCATTTCGGGTCTGGTCCTTCGAACCATCCCGGTACAACGGCGTGATAAGAGAGCGCGCCTGCGCGCGCTCTCTCATCAGCGCTCAATGACTGGTCGGAGAGTTTGCATACTTCCGAAGCTCGAGCCTGGCAATGGCGCGGTTATGCACCTCGTCCGGACCGTCCGCGAGCCGCATGGTGCGCATCGAGGCGTAGTCGCGCGCCAGCCCCGCGTCCTCGGTGACGCCAGCACCGCCGAAGGCCTGGATCGCCTGGTCGATGATCTTCAGCGCCATGTTCGGCGCCGCCACCTTGATCATGGCGATCTCGAGCTGCGCGGTCTTGTTGCCGACCTTGTCCATCATGTCGGCGGCCTTGAGGCAGAGCAGCCGGTTCATCTCGATATCGGTGCGGGCTTCGGCGATGCGCTGCTCCCAGACCGAGTATTCGATGATCTTCTTGCCGAAGGCGGAGCGCGACATCAGCCGCCGCACCATCTTCTCCAGCGCTTCCTCGGCCTTGCCGATGGTGCGCATGCAGTGATGGATGCGGCCCGGGCCGAGGCGGCCCTGCGCGATCTCGAACCCCCTGCCCTCGCCGAGCAGGATGTTCTCCTTCGGCACCCGGACGTTCTCGAGCAGCACCTGGGCGTGACCGTGCGGCGCGTCATCGAAGCCGAACACCGGCAGCATGCGCTCGACCTTGATGCCGGGCGTATTGAGCGGCACCAGGATCTGCGACTGCTGCTGGTGACGCGGTGCGCCCGGATCGGTCTTGCCCATCAGGATCGCGATCTTGCAGCGGGGATCGCCGACGCCCGACGACCACCATTTGCGGCCGTTGATGACGTAATGGTCGCCGTCCTTCTCGATGCGGGTCTCGATGTTGGTCGCATCCGAGGACGCCACCGCCGGCTCGGTCATCAGGAAGGCGGAGCGGATCTCGCCGTTCATCAACGGCTTCAGCCACTGCCGCTTCTGCTCCTTGGTGCCATAGCGCATCAACACTTCCATGTTGCCGGTATCGGGCGCGGAGCAGTTGAACACCTCCGAGGCCCAGCCGATGTGGCCCATCTCCTCGGCGAGCGGCGCGTATTCGAGATTGGACAATCCCGCGCCGTGGAATTCCTCGTCCTCATGCGAGGACGGCGGCATGAACATGTTCCACAGCCCCTCCGCCTTCGCCTTCTGCTTCAACTCCTCCAGGATCGGGATCACCTTCCAGCGCTCGCCCTCGGCGTCCTGCTGCTTGTAGACCGGCACCGCGGGGCGGACATGCTTGGTCATGAAGGACTGCACCCGGGACAGCCATTCCTTCTGCTTGTCGGACATCGTGAAATCCATGGGACGCTCCTCGCCTGCTCCTTGAAAAATCGTTGGCGCAACTCTGTTCCCGCCGCGGCGGCGCCGCAAGAGCCTCGTGGCTCGCGGCCGCCAATGACGGAAGCGTGAGAGGCCGGAACGCCCTGCGCGACCTGCCGCGGATTGACATTTCCGGCCTTTGAAACGATAGTTTCATACAAACGTTTGAAATGCAACCGCCCTCCGGCGCATAGCCCATGCCGAGCGATCAGACCAGGACAGCCATCCTCGCCGCCGCCGAGCGGCTCTATGCCGAGCGCGGCTTCGGCGACGTGACGCTGCGCGACATCGTCGCCGAGGCGAACGTCAACCTCGCCGCGGTGAACTACCATTTCGGCTCCAAGGACGAACTGATCGCGGAACTGTTCGTGACGCGCAGCCTGGCGCTGAACAAGGAGCGGCTGCGCGAGTTGCGCGAGGCGGAGGAAGCCGGCGCCGGCCGCGCCGACATTGCCGCGGTGCTGCGCGCCCTCGTCGGCCCGACACTGCGCGGCTGCCTCGGACCGGAGAACCAGCGCTCGACGCCGGCACGTTTCATGATCCGTGTCTCGATCGAATCGGTGCCGGCGATTCGCCGCATCCGCAACCGTGAGATCGATCACTTGCGCAAATTCATCGCCGCCATGCGCCGCTCGCTGCCCGACCGCGGCGACGTCGAGCTCTATTGGGGCCTGCACTTCGCGCTTGCCATGGCGCAGCAGACCGTGCGCGACAGCGAGCGGCTGGCAAAACTCTCGGAAGGCAGATGCGACGTCGACGACGTCGATGATGTCATCGCCCGCGTGGTGGGTGTCGCGGTGATGGCGCTGACCGGCGCAAAGACGGATGGCCGGGTGCCGGAAAAGCTTGCGGCGCGTTAGCGCATCGCGTTGGACAGCAGACAGGACGGATCGCGCATGACCGAGCAGGAAAAAGCGCAACGTGTGCTGGAAACCTTGCAAGCCGCAGAGGCCGCCGAGCCGAAGGCGGCGCTCGCGATGCTCAACGGCCTGATGGAGCTGGTGCGAAGCCCATCAAGCGAGGAATCGCTGGAGGCCGACGAGGCGCGCTCGGCCGCGTTCCTGTCGATCTGCGAGGTCGGCAAGGCCCTGCACCGCGGCCAGCCCGCCGAGCCGCTATGGGCCGGCGCGGTCGCGGCGACCGAGCGCTGGGTGGCGCTGAGCAGACGAAGATGAGTAGGGTAGGCTAAGCGGCGTCTTGCACCGATGCGTGCCGCGCGAAGACGGAAGCGTGCCCACCATCCCGAGCACCGCTGTCGAGCGATGGTGGGCACGGCGCTCCGCGCGATGCGCGGCGCACCTTAGCCCACCCTGCGCGCTACGCGCTTCCTCAAATCGTGCCCGCCTGCTTCAGCGTTTCGATCTTCCCATCATCATAGCCAAGCTTAGAGGAAAGAATCTCCCGCGTGTGCTCGCCGAGCCGCGGCGGATAGCGATAATCCCTGACCGGGGTGCCGGAGAAGGTGATGGCGTTGCGGATCAGCGAGAGCTGATGCTCGTAGGGGTGGTCGACCTTGATCTCCATGCCGCGTGATTTGACATGCGGGTCGGCGAAGACATGAGCAAAATCGTTGACGGGGCCACAGGGGATGCCGGCCTTCTCCAGTTCCTCCAGCCAGTGGCCGACGCTGTCCTTCAAGAACAGGCCGGCATAGATCGCCATGATCTCCTTGCCATGCACGACGCGGTCGTTGTTCTTGAGGAATTTCGGGTTGGTCGCGAGCTCGGGCGCGCCGAGCACGGCGCAGGTGCGGGCGAACTGCGCGTCGTTGCCGACCACCAGCATCAATTCACCGTCGGAGCAGCGGAACACGCCGGCCGGCATGCCGCCATTGCCCCAGGTGCCGCGACGCGGCGGCGTCTTGCCGTTGACGAGATAGATCTGGGCGTAATGGGACAGCGAGGCGATCACGGTGTCGAGCAGGCAGACGTCGAGATGCTGGCCCTCGCCGCCATTGACCTTCTTGTGGAACAGCGCGGACAGGATCGCAATCGAGGTGTTCATCCCGGTCATGTAGTCGACGATGGAGGGGCCGACCTTCATCGGGCCCGCGCCCGGCTCGCCGTCCATATGGCCGGTGACGCTCATCAGGCCACCCATGGCCTGGAAGATCGCGTCATAGCCGGCGCGCGGCGAATACGGCCCGGTCTGGCCGAAGCCGGTCACCGAGCAATAGATGATGCCGGGATTGGCCGCCTTGATCGACTCATAGTCGAGCTTGTAGCGCTGAAGGTCGCCGACCTTGTAGTTCTCCATGAAGACGTCGCAACCCGTGGCGAGCTCGCGGATGATCTCCTGCCCTTCCGCCGTGGCGATGTTGACGGTGACCGACTTCTTGTTGCGGTTGGCGCAGAGATAGAACGAGTTGTTGTTGTTCTGCCTGCCCTCGGGATCGACGAGATAGGGCGGGCCGAAGGCGCGCGCGTCGTCGCCGGTGCCCGGCCGCTCGATCTTGATCACCTCGGCGCCGAGGTCGCCCAGCATCTGCGCGGACAGGGGCCCCGCCAGCACGCGCGTCAAATCGAGAATCCTGATGCCAGAAAGCGGCAACGCCGACATGAAAACTTCCTCCAGGGGTATCTTGATTGATCCACGGCACGGTTGATCGCGCCACACCAATCTGCCGATACACCATTTTCTCGGGCCGTGCATTGCGTTATCAGCATGAAGCCATGGGTACCGCTCAATTCGAGACGCTTGCCGAGGACCGGCGCGAGGCGGCGCAAACGGCGCTGAGGTCCGCGCTGGGATCAGTTCCGGTCGACGCGATGGTACCGCTGACCGGTGGCATCACCACCGCGACGGTGTTCCGCGTTGACGCCGGCGGCCGCCGCTATGTGCTCCGTGTCGAGGGCGAGCCGAGCCCGCTGCGCAATCCCCACCAATACCAGTCGCTGCAGATCGCCGCCGAAGCCGGCATCGCGCCGCGGCTGCATTATTTCGACGCGACGGACCGGGTCGCGATCATCGATTTCATCGCGCATCGACCGCTCGCAAGCTTCGCAGGCGGGCCGCTCGCGCGGGCGCAGGCGCTCGGACGGCTGCGCCGCGCGCTCGCCGAAACGTCGCTGTTTCCCCACCACGTGGACTATCCGGACAAGGTCGCCCGCCTGTGGGCGCATGTGAACCGCACTGGCCTGTTCGCACCGGGCGTGCTCGATCCCGTCAACGAGCGGCTGGCAGAGATTCGCGAAACATATGTCTGGGATCGCGCGGACTCGGTGTCGAGCCATAACGACCCGGTTCCAGCGAACATCCTCTATGATGGCGAGCGGCTGTGGCTGATCGACTGGGAATCGGGCTGCCGCAACGACCCGCTGGTCGACGTCACGATCCTCTGCGATCATCTCGCGCGCACTCCCGAGCTGGAGGCGGCGCTGCTCGACGCCTGGCTCGGCAGCGCACCCGATGAGGCGCTGCTGGTGCGCCTTCCGCTGGTGCGGGCGCTGATCCGGCTGTTCTATGCCGGCGTCATGTTCAGCGTTTCGGCCACGGCCCCCCGCGCCAGGGCCGACACCAGCCTCTCCGCGCCGACATTGGCCGAGCTCGAGGCGGCGTTCTACGCCGGCCGTGTGAAGCTCGGGACGCGCGCGCTGAACCACGTCGTCGGCAAGATGCTCGTCGCCTCCTTCCTCACCGGCTGCGCGCCGCCCGCCTTCATCGTCGACGTCTGACTTGCGGAAAGCTGCCCTCGGGCTTGGCCCGAGGGAGCATGAAGCGGACCACCGGTGGTCGTCGTCGTCAGGCGGCCTGCCGATAGACATGGCCACCGCCCAGGGCGACGATATCGTCGACCGCACGCGTGCTGCCTTCGTCGGCCTCGACGATGATCGCGGTCATTCCAGGACGCATCTCGGTGGTGACGGAGTCGACGAAGTCGCTGTCGAGCGCGTTGATGACGACATCACCGCTCAACCCGGTGGTAGCACCCAGTGCCGCTCCCAGGGCCATGCCGGGCGCGCCGCCGATCAGGCCGATCAGGGCACCTGTAACGGTGCCCACCGCGGTGCCCAGAAGGTGGCGGTCCTTGCTTTCCAGCAAGGCGACATTGCCGCGATCGTCCTTCCTGATCATCACGCCGGTCTTGAGCTTGAAATCGGTGATGCCGGCGTCCTTCAGACCCTTGATCGCACTCGCTGCATCATAGGCGGCATTGCTGTCGTTGAATGTCGCTACGATGATCCTGTCAGTCATGTGAGCCTCCGTTCGAAGTCGGAATGATGTTGAATTGGCGTGAAAGGTCAGTGCGCATATTCGAAGGGAGGCATCGCCTTGAGCGCCTCCTTCGTTGCCCCGGCAAGGATGAACTTGCCGTCGCTTTGCTTGAGTTGGCCGACGGGGATGGCGACGTCATGCTTGGCCACGCCGAGGAATCCGCCGGCGCCGATGATGGCGTAGGAGACCGCCTTGTCCGGAGCGACGATGATGTCGTCGGCTCGTCCGATTGCCTCGCCCTTTTCATTGTAGACGGGCTGCCCAAGGATCTGCCGCCTGGCGCTCCATCCCACGGTGACGTCCCGCAGTTCAGCCACGGCTACGCCGAGCTGGGTGGAGCCCACAACCTGCTGGGCTTGGGGCGTACCGACTGCGCCGAGCACCATGGCTCCCGCAGCCGCCGCGATCGCGATGCTTCGCTTCATCTTCTTCTCGCTGTTGTCAGTGATCGGGAAAATGCCTGGCCTGGGAACAGGCCGAATTGCTCAAGCGCCTTTGCCCGCAGCCGACGCCTTGACGCCGTCCGCATCCATGCGGGCAACGACGGCTTCGACCGCGGCCCTTTCGGCCTCGTCGACAGCATTGACGGCGATTTCCATCGCGGTGACGGCGTAATCCTCCGAGAGATCGGCACGGGTCGCAAGGCGCTTGACTTCCCGCTGCTCCTTCCACTGCGCGATCTTGTCGTGGGTCATCGTCTTCTTCTCCTCGAGCCATGCCTTTGCCTTTGCCTGGGCGGCCTCAGCGCGGGCTTTCTGCTCCTTCGCCTTGTTCTCGAGCGCAGCAAGTTGCGCCTTGGCCTCGACCTTGGCCTTTTCGCTCGCGCTGACGGCGTTGGCTTTCAGATCCTTGATGCGCCTGTCGGCATCATTGATCTTGGCGCGGAGCTCGCCGCAGAAATTGTTGAACTTCTCGTTCATGTTGATCTCCTCGATCGACCCGCTTGGCTGGATCGCCAAGCGTCGAGGAGAACGTTGCGCAGGGCCTCGCGCTTAAGAAGGATGGCTCCGGCCAATATCCGGTCAATTGCGGCCAAAGGCGTCGGGTCGAAATGCTTCGGCTGGCGGCCGCACGCTGGCGAACGTGGAAAATCAGCGCCAAGAATGCGCTACTTCGATGCAGCCGGGTCGACGTCGACATCGATTCTGGCCCGCCGGTATTCGTGCGGCGCGCTGTTGGTCCAGCGCCGGAACGCATGGCGGAATGCCGCCGCATCACTGAAGCCCAAGGCGTACGCGACATCTTCGATCGTAAGGTCGGTGTCGCGGACATATTTGATCGCCGCGTGCGCCCTCAACTCGTCGATGAGTTCGCGAAACGACGTGCCTTCCTGCTCCAGCCTCCGCCGCAGGGTGCGCGGACTCATTGCGAGCCGTTTCGCAACCAGCTCGAAGCTCGTCGGCTGTCCCAGACGGGCGAGGAAAATTTCGCGGACTTTTCCGGCGATGCCGGTGTTCAGCTTCAGCTCACCCAGCATCTTCTTGCAGAGTTGCAGGACCTCCGAATAGGTAACTTCGTTTCCCAGGCTGGACGGATCGTTCAACCAATGCGCGTCGAAATGAAGCCTGTTTTCGGGTTGCCCGTAGCGCGCCGGGCAGCCAAAGACCTCGATGTCCCTTTTTGCGCCCCGAGGCCGGCCGAATGTGAAATCCAGACCCGACGCGGAGAACGATGATCCCATGACGTCGCGATGCAGCGACACATGGACACCGGCCTGGAGCTCAACGATGAACTTATAGAGGGCCGCATCGACCTGAGGATACGGAACTGGAGTCATGGTCCAAACAGCAGCCTTGTCCTGCTC
>NZ_JAFAVV010000438.1 GCF_019242285.1 Bradyrhizobium sp. | reverse complement strand
CCACCCGGAGCCGTTTGGTCGAGAGAATGGTGGGCATGACGCTTCGCGTCTTAGCCCACCCTACCCCATACTGCGATGCGCTCACTTCCCGGCAAAGTAAAAATCCTCGCGGCCCGGCGGCGAGCCGTAGGTGAAGGGCTGCTGCGCGTGCCTGGTCGACGTCCAGACATCGTCGCGCACGATGTCGAACAGCTTCCGTACCTCGACATGGGATTCCCTGAGATCGCGGGCGACCGCAAGCGCAAACGGGCTGTCGGCGCCGGTGCCGTCGAGTGCAGTCTCGCCATGCTTGGCTGCATAGACCACCATGAATCCAGCGGACGGCTCGATGTTGGAAAATCCCCTGTCGACCAGCTTCAATTCGATGGTGTGCTTCATGGTCGCTGCGAACGGATTGTCGCGGCAGGCATCAAGCATCACGAGCCGCAGGCCCCGCGCGCCGTCGACCGCGCCGATCACCTGCTCGAGCGCCACCGCCTCGGTCTCGGCGTCCTTGTCGACCGCAAGCTTCGCATCGACCGGCACGAGATAGTTGACGCCGCCGATCTCGAAGCCGTGGCCGGCATAATACACCACCGCCCAGTCGGCCTTCTCGGCCTCGCTGGCAAAGGCATGCAGCGTATCGAAGAACTTGTCGCGGGTGAGATCGTTCGCCAGCGTGACGCTCTGGAAGCCGAGATCCTTGAGCACGCCGGCGATCAGCCGGGCATCGCGCGGCGGATTCTCCAGCGGATGCGCGTTCCTGTAGCCGCCGTTGCCGATCACCAGCGCGACCCGGCGTCCGCTCGCCGCTGTCGGCCCCTCGGCGGTGAGCGCCGCGAGGCGTTCCCGCGCCATCGTGCGAGCCTTGGCGATCTCGATGTCGTCATAGGGCGCCAGCGCGAACGCCGCCGAGCGGTAGTCGGCGCGCGCCTGCGCGAGGTCGCGCCGGCGTTCGAACAGGAGGCCGCGGCCAGCATGCGCGCGCACATTGTTGGGGTTGATCTCGAGGATCGTGTTGTAGTCCTTCAGCGCGCCGTCGAGATCGCCCTTGGCGAAATAGACGTCGGCGCGGTTGGACAGCACGTACTGATATTTCGGCATCCGCGCCAGCAGGGCGTTGCAGTCGGCCAGCGCCTCGTCGTAGCGACCCATCGCACCATAGGTGACGCAGCGGTTGGAATGAAGCTGCATCGCGTTCGGATCGATCGCCTCGGCCTTGGCGAAATCGGCAAGCGCCGCGTCGAAGTCCTGGTTCATGGTCTCGATCCGGGCACGGTTGGTGTAGGGAACGAGGAACCCGGTCGGCGCAAATTTGATCGCCTGGGTGAAGTCGTCGAACGCGCTCTGCAGCGCACCCTTGCGCAAATAGAGCGTGCCACGGTTGTTATAGGCGGCGGCGTAATTCGGGCGTTTCTGCAAAGCAAGGTTGTAATCGGCCATGGCCAGATCGTCCCGGCCCTTGCGTTCATAGGCCCAGCCGCGCGCGACGACGATCCGCAGGTTTTCCGGATCGGCCTTGATGGCGTCGCCGAAATCCGCGATCCCCTTGTCGAAGTCCTTGGCCAGCAGGTTCTCGCCCCGTACCGCCAGCGCCACAGCGAGGTCCTTCGGCTCCGCCTGGGCCGACGCGATCAGCTTCTCGCAGGCGTCGAGCCGCACCCTGGCGTCGCTCTGTTTCTCGCGGCAGGTCGTGACATCGTCGGCGAGCACAGGCCCGGCCAGCGCGAGCCCGCCGAACAGATTGAGGCCGATGAAGGACAGGAAAAGCGTGCGCCACATGCTGCGACAAGGACTCCCCGGGCTACTGAATTGGTCGATCAACCGCTGCGGCGGTTCACGGTGGCCGCGGCCGTCCGCGGAGGGCGGCTCACGGACTCGTGTCCGCGCTTCCGTAACAGGGGCGGCCTTAATGCGTATCTTGGCTGTTTGCGGGGCGATCCTGCCCTGAGCTACCGTCACATTCGCGGCACTGAGCCAGCAACCGGAGAGAGAATGCCATGCGCCGAAGTCCATTCAGCCGTCTCACGCTCTGCGCCGCCGCCCTCGGTGCGCTGGCGATCGTCACCTTCCATGCCATGCCGCTGCGCGCGGCCGAGGACGCGGTGGTGATCCCGCCGCCCGCCGCCGACCTGCCTCCTGCCGACGGCATCCAGACGGTCGTGCTCTCCGGCGGCTGCTTCTGGGGGGTGCAGGGCGTGTTCCAGCACACCGCCGGCGTCACCAGCGCGGTGTCCGGCTATGCCGGGGGTGACAAGGGGACCGCGAGCTACGAGCAGGTGTCGACCGGAACTACCGGGCATGCCGAATCCGTGCAGGTGAAGTACGACCCGCAGAAGATCAGCTATGGCAAGATCCTGCAGATCTTCTTCTCGGTGGCGCATGACCCGACCCAGCTCAACCGCCAGGGCCCGGACAGCGGCACGCAGTATCGCTCCGCGATCTTCACCACCTCGGACGCGCAGAAGAAGGCGGCGGAGGCCTATGTCGCCCAGCTCAATGCCGCCAAGGTCTACAGGAAGCCGATCGTGACCAAGGTCGGCTCGCTGGAAGGGTTCTTCCCGGCCGAGGGCTATCATCAGGACTATCTGACGCTGCACCCGAACCAACCCTATATTGCCTATAACGATCTGCCGAAGATCGAGAATCTGAGGAAGATCTTCGCGGAGAACTATCTCGAGAAGCCGACGCTGGTGGGCGACGCCAAGGTCACCAACTAGCGTCCCCCCCAACGGAGGATCCATGGCCGATACCAAGACCCCGCCGGAGAAGGTCACCAAGAGCGAGGCCGAATGGCGCGCCGAGCTGACGCCGATGCAGTATGCCGTGCTGCGGGAGAAGGCGACGGAACGGCCGTTCACCGGCGAATATGAGCATGAGCACCGGCCGGGCACCTATGTCTGCGCCGGCTGCGGGCAGCAGTTGTTCGAATCGGATGCCAAGTTCGACTCGGGTTGCGGCTGGCCTTCTTTCAGCCGGCCGGCGACCGAAAGCCATGTCGACGAAGAGACCGATCTCAGCCATGGCATGGTCCGCACTGAAGTATTGTGCTCGAAGTGCAGCGGCCATCTCGGCCATGTCTTCAATGACGGCCCCGGCCCGACCGGCCTGCGCTATTGCATCAACTCGGCGGCGCTGAAGTTGCAGCCGAAATAGCAATGGACCATGCCGCCACGACGAAAATGTCACGGTAACGTCATCGATCGCACGGTGCGCGGTTGGTGCGTGGAAGGCGGTGGTGGAATGTGCTTTGCTCATCGGCAGCCGGATGCGAGCTGGCGTTCGGCTGCCGGCCCGTTCGGAGGGGTGCCATGTCCCTTGGCCTGATCCTGATCATCCTGGTGATCATCTATCGTTTGGCGGCCTGAGCGGCCGCTTCGGCGGCTATGGTTACGGTTATGGCCATTCGGGCCTCGGCCTGGGCGGCGTCATTTTGGTAGTGCTGCTGGTGCTGATTCTGCTGCACAAGATTTGATTTTCGTAAGCGTTTGAGAAATATGTGTTTTTAGAAAATAATGAATCCCGACATGGATTCATGATTTGATCCGCCGGGATTCGCAATTCTGTCAAACAAGCCTATATTAAGGGGCGCAATGACCTGACTATCCCGGCTCGCTTCGAGGTGGGCCGCCCGTCTTTTGTCCCTGTCCATCCGCGTCGAACGCCAAGAAACAAAGGTCACTGACCATGCGTCCTTTCAACTTCAACACCTCCGCCGAGCTCTTCCCCGCCGCGATCCGCAAGAAGAAGCGGGCGGGTTTTGCCTATCGGCGATTTGGCACCGCGGCGGAAGCCGTTCGCTTTGCGATGGAGGAGTTGCCGGCGGATTCGCTGAACGGGGCCTATCTGCAGGTCGAGGAGGCGCGCTTCGACCAGAGCGGCATCCGTCTGCTCTATGAAAGCGAGGCCTTCCCGCTCCCCCGCCGCCGTCGCGCGCCGGCCGCCCCGGCCGGCAATGACGCCGACGCCGACGCCGCCTGAGCTGCAATCGCCCGAACTTCTGCTGACGTGCTCCCCTTCGGAGCACGTTTTAGCTTGGTCGCTTGTCCAGCCAGCGGCGCAGGATCCGGGCATTGCGCATGTTGGCCCGGTACAGGATGTCGATGGCGTCGCCCGCGATCGGAACGCTGCCGATCACGCCCTGGAAGGCGACGTTGCCGAGCATGCGGGCGGTGACATGCCAGGGCGCGCCGAGCGCGCGCGCCTCGTGCACCAGCCACAGCGACAGGCCGGTGACGATGATGTCGCCGACCACCGGGATCAGGCCGATGATGCCGTCGATGCCGTAGCGGAGGTTGGTGCCGGGCACGACGAAGGCGACGTCGAGCAGCTTTGCGATCGCCTCCAGCCGTGCCAGGCGCTGCTCGCGGCTGAGGTTGCCGAACGGGTTGGCGGAGCCGAAGTCGAAGCGGAATTCGCGAAAGCCCTGCTCGAGCGACTCCGGCGGGATCTCGCGCCCCTCCTGATCGATGATCGGCCCGCGCGCCTCGCCCGGGCCCAACGGGGGGCGCCGGTTCCTGGAATCGATATCGTTACGAGGCATGGGCATCAGATGGTAACGCGGCAGCCGGCCGCAAGTTGCGTCACTTTCCCCGCGCCGCCGTCGGCGTCAGGCCGAAGCGGCGGCGAAAGCAGCGGTTGAAATAGGACAGGTCGTTGAAGCCGCAGTCGAAGGCGATGTCGCTGATCCTCCCCCTAGACTGGGCCAACAGCTCGACGGCCTTGCGCAGCCGGAGCTCGGTCAGCCGGGTGGTGAAGCCCGCACCGGCCTCGAACAGGAGCTCGTTGACATAGCGCTCCGACAGTCCCGCGGCCGCTGCGAGCTTGTGGGCGGAAAAGTCCGGCTCGGGGAAGCGTTTTTCCAGGATCGCCAGCACCGCCTTCAGGCGCACCGCGCGCAAGCCCCCGCGCCGCGCCGCCGTCGCGGTCTCGCCGCGCGCGCCGAGGCCGAGGGCCGCGAGGTCCAACAGATGCGCCGCGATCGCCATGCCGGCCTCCGCGACCGCGCCGGGATGCCGCAGCAGCAGGTCGCTGTAGTCCATCGCGAGCGACAGCGCGCCCCCCGGCTGAAGTTCGCGGCCGACGAGGTCGTCGACGTTTGGCACCATTGCGTCGAGCGCCGCCGTTGGCAGGTGGACGTTGGTGAAGCGCTTGTGGCTCGTGCCGTCGGCGCTGAAGAACGGCTCGTCGAGCTTGAGCAGCAGCATCGCACCGGGACGCAGCGTGGCTTCGCACCCGCGATGGATCACCTGGGCCGGGCGGTCGCCCGTGTTGCGTACGAGGCAATAGCGGTCGTCGTTGGTCTCCAGCACCTGGCGATATTCGCGCCGCACCGTGGTGAAGGTGCCGTCGCAGCGTCCGAGCATGGTGGTGCCGACGTGGATGGAATTCATCGCGGCGCGGAACGGCACATCGGATGCCGGATCGAGCTCGCCGGTGTTGGAGAAACGCTCGAACAATTCCGCAAAGCGGAGGAAGCGCTGCCGGTCGCTCAACCCTTGCGGCAGCATATCGGTCGACAGCATCTTCCTGAGGACGGTCATCGAAATCGGACTCAACTGTCTGATCAAGTATGGCGGCCGCGTGCTGAACGCAGGCCGAAGGGGAGAGCGCCGACGCTAGCAACAGCGGGGCATCAATGGAACAGCGCCGGACAGTCCAAGCCGGCGGTCTCTCCCGCGCCTTCCAGTCCAAGACAACGCAGCTGCGTTCGCTTTATCGATGCGCCGGGGGCCGGCACTATTCCTTCGCGAGAATCTGCGCCTGCCCACAACTCGATCCAAACGACAGTTCGGGATTCCCGCAAGGAGACAATGAATGAGGATTCCTTCCGCACGGACACTGCTGCTCGGCGCGGCCATCGCGTCGAGCGTCGGCATCGGCTATGCGATCGGTGCCCAGCCGCACATGACCGAAACCGTCAGTCTGCTCGAAACCGCCCGCATCGAGCTGGCGAAGGCGACCCCGAACAAGGGCGGCCATCGCGAACGCGCGCTCGGACTGATCGATCAGGCGATCGGCGAGGTTCGTGCCGGCATCGCGTTTGCCGGCGGCTGACACACGACCCGTCCCCTTCCACTGCATCACGGAGACTGATCATGCGAAGACTGATTGCGACCACCTTCCTCGTTGCTACGTTCGCCGGCGCGGCCCAGGCCATGCCGCTGGCGCCGGTCGAGCGAACGGCCGACGCCGACATCATCAGGGTTGCCGGCGGCTGCGGCGCCGGGTGGCATCGCGGCCCCTATGGTGGCTGTCTGCGCAATTTCGCTGATCCGGGGGCGCATGCCTGCCCGCGCGGCTATCACATCGGGCCCGGCGGCGGCTGCCGCGGCAACGGGAGATAATCTTTGATCATTTGAGATTGTTGCGCGGCGGATCGAAAGGTTCGCCGCTTTTTGCCCTGTCACGCCGGCTTCGCGTGCGGCTGTTCCTCGACGAAGCGGTGCACCAGGAACGAACTGATGGTGGCGGGGATGAAGCCGACCAGGCCGAACATGACGAACTGCAGCACGCCGCTGTCGGCGCCGCGCGAGCCGTAGATCAGGGCCGTGGTGATGAAGGCAACGGCACCGACCAGCAGCATCCGAACCGTGGCACCGATCCGCCTGATGTGGAACAGGATATCGTCGACGGCGCCGATCATCAGCGCCGGCAGGACGCCGAACAGATAGCTGTACTGCAGTGTGGTCACGAACACCGCGAGCAGCTTGCCGATCTCCGCGAGGCTGGGCGGACGGCTCCAGTAGCCCGACTGCAGAGTGCTCGCCAGCAGCAGCCAGAAGCCGCCCAGCAACGGCCCGACCGCCGCAAATATCAGGTAGCGCTTCATGCCTCGCCCTCGCCTGCCCGACCACTTATAGCAGCGGCAGACGACGTCTGAACAACTGGAATCTTCTCGGACGGACGACGGCTTCAACTCGCCCGGTTTGGCCGAAATGGCCGACGGACGCAGGCCTATCCGCCCCACACGGCGAAGGCGTCATTGAAGGCGCGCTCGCCCGGCTCGCCCTTTTCGATCGCGATGATGGCGCGGCGCTGGTTCGAATAGACCAGCGGCACGTCGAACCACGACCGCTCCTTCAGGAGCTGAATGTTGCGTGCGCGGTCGGCATCGACGTTCGACAGCCCGAGCAGGAAGAAGCCGTCAGTGACCTTCACGGCGAGGCCCGCCAGCGGCGTGCCGCGCGCCTGCTCGTTCGACTTCATCAGGATTCCGGGTACGTTGCCGACACCGCCGCCGGCGAAATCCGGCGGCAGAAGGAACGTGAGTTCGGCGGTATGGCTCGCCGGCAGCGAGGAATCGGTGTTGCGGCGGAATGACATCGTCATCTTGAACTTGCGGTCCGGAATGTCGATTTCGGCACGCACGGCGATATCGGCCGGCTGGTTGCCGGATGCCTTGATCGGTTCGGTGCGCCAGATCACCGTGCCGACATACTGCTTGCCCTTGGGATCGGAAGGGTCCTCGTCATACAGAACCACGCGCTGTGCCACCGGGGCGACCTGGTCGGACGATGACGGCTGGCCGACGCGGTCGGTGATCTTCGGCTTCGACAGCGGCGCCGAGCTGTCCTTGGGGGCTTCCACCAGCGATGAGGAGGACCTGAACAGGCCGCTCACCATCGTGGCGACCGGCCTGCCCCACAGGATCGCCGCGCCGGCCAGAATCAGCACGATGCCGATGGCGATGGCGCTCTTGAATGGAAACACCGCCGCGGAGCTCGCGCGCTTCGGCTCGCGTTCGCGCGCTTCAGCGGCAATCCGCGTTCGCGCCGGCAGCGGCGGCGGAGCCCGCTCGACCTCCGGCGCGGGCTCCTCGAAGGAGGAGAAGGCCTCGAAGTCGCTACGACCTTCCGGACCAGGCTCGAGACGGTCGATCTCGGGCACAGGCGGCGGCACGCTCGCATAGGTCTTGCGCGCCGCCCGATTGGCCTGCGCGGTGGCGCGGCCGAGGTCGTCGGCATCAGCCGTGATGTCGCGGAAGCCTCGCAGACCCGGCGCCGCCTGACCGCCATTGCCGTCCGGGCCACGGCGTGCCGGTGCGCCCGTTCGCTCGCGCACCGGGGACATTTGCGGATCCTGCATGGTCACCGTCGGCTGTGCCACCGGCTCGGCCCGCCCGTTACGCGGTGGGCGCGGTTGCTCGGTCTTCTGCTCGCCCTTCTCCTGGCGCTCCTCCGGCGGTGGACGGTCATTGCGCTGGGGCAGCGGGGGCGGAGGCGGCGCAGCCGGACGCGGCCGCGGCGCAGCCGTCGCCGATTGCGCGGCCGGTGCCGGCGCTGGCGCGGCGACCTCGGCGCGGGCGCCGGCACGGCGGATGGCATCGCCGGCGCGCGCGGCACCCCCGCTCGCACGCGAGGCGTCGCGGGCACGCTGGGCCGCCTCCGATTCGACCTTGCGTACCGCTTCCTCGAGCGCGAGACGCTCGCGGGTGATCTCGGATTCGCTCAAGGGCGGCTGCACACTGCGCAACTGGGCGATCAGCGCGGCCCGCGCCCGCTCATAGAGCGCACGCCGGCTCTCGCCGGGAGCGCTGGGATCCAGTCCGGCGATAGCGCGGGCGATCAGCGGGTAGTAATCAGCCATTTCAACTCTATGCGCGCGTTTACGTCATTCTGCCGTCAAGCCTCGAACGGATTCTGAACCAGGATAGTATCCTCACGTTCGGGGCTCGTGGAAAGCAAGGCGATGGGGCAACCCACCAGTTCTTCGACCCGGCGGACATATTTGATCGCCTGGGCCGGCAGGTCGGCCCAGGACCGCGCATGGGCGGTCGGCTCCTTCCAACCCTCGATGGTCTCCCAGATCGGCTCGACCCGGGCCTGCGCGCCCTCGCCGGCCGGGAAATAATCGATCTCCTTGCCGTCGAGCTTGTAGCCGACGCAGA
>NZ_JAFAVV010000390.1 GCF_019242285.1 Bradyrhizobium sp. | reverse complement strand
GTGGTCGAGGTCGATTTCGGCGGCAATATCGCGACCACGCCCAGGCTGATGGCAATGAACTCGACCATTGCCGTCTATGCCACCCAGGGCAACCGCACGCCGGTGGTGCCGATGCGCGAACTGATGGAGAGATGCGTCAATCTGCGGGGGCTCGTGCTGTTCGCGCTGCCCTGGCCGCTCTTGTCGGCCGCGCAGGCGGACATCACGAAATGGCTCGCGGCAGATCGGCGCCTACACAACGTCGCGGGCCAATATGCACTATCCGACACCGCGCAGGCGCATGTCGCGGTCGAGAAAGGCGACAAGCTCGGCACCGTCGTCGTCGATTGCGCGCGATAGACGGATCATCCGCGGCCGGGGCGATCCTCGCTCCGCTCGCTCGGGCTGGCGGAATCGGCGGCAGTCTGCTCATCCGTCCAGTCGATACCGAAGGCGTCGAGGCCGTCGGCAAACATGTCGCCGAGCATCGGCTCGCCCAGGAGATAGCGTGCCGTCTCCGAGCGCGGGTTGTCATATTCGCCGCGGGCCTCGACGGCGCGGCCGCGCAGTTCGTCCCATTCATCGATGGTGCCATCGCCGCGGCCGAGCCACATCAACGCGACGAGATCGAGCTGCTCGTCCTCGTTCAGGGCGGTGATGAAGCCGGTGAGCTCGCGCACCACGGGATCGCGTCCATTGTCGTCGAGAACGTCGATCATCTCGTCGTCGGCGCCGCTCGAGCCGGAGTTCGGGTCCGCGTCCAGTTCCTTGACGTCGAACTCCCGCGCCTGCTCGATCAGAAAGGTCAGTTTTTCCGGTGAAATCGTCAGTTCGGGCATGCGGAACCTCTCTTTCCTGCTGCAACAACGCGGCATCCGTCAGGATGATCCATTGCGCACGCCGCCGGAAACCAGCATCTTGTCGGCCACAAAAAGCCCGGGGAGGAACGACGGCATGCACTGGAAGGTCGGCAAGGTCAGGATCACGAAGGTGGTCGAGCTGGAAACCATAGGCTCGACCCGCTTCATCCTGCCGCTCGCGACCCGCGAGGAAATCCAGCAGATGCCGTGGCTGATCCCGCATTTCGCCAACGAGGAAGGCCGGCTGAAAATGTCGATCCATTCGCTGGTGGTGGAGACGCCGACCCGGCGCATCGTGGTCGACACCGGGCTTGGCAACGACAAGAAGGGCCGCAACGTGCCGACCTGGAACGATCGCAAGGACCCCTTTCTCGACACCATGACGGAAGCGGGCTTCGCGCCCGACTCGATCGACACCGTGCTGTGCACGCATCTGCATGTCGATCATGTCGGCTGGAACACCAGGCTGGTCGAAGGCCGCTGGGTGCCGACCTTCGCCAACGCGCGCTATGTGTTCGGCAAGACCGAATATGAGCACTGGCGCGACCACAGCGACGCGCCGGACAAGGCTGCGGTGTTCGGCGATTCCGTGCAGCCGATCGTCGAGGCCAGCAGGGCCGACCTGATTGCAAGCAACGCGCGGCTGACCGACGAGATCAGCATGATCCCCACGCCCGGCCATAGCCCGGGCCATATGAGCATCCTGATCCGCTCGGAGGGCGAGCAGGGCCTGCTCACCGGTGATGTCGCCCATCATCCCTGCCAGATGGCGCATCTCGACTGGTCGTCGACGGCGGACTCCGACCCGCGGCAGTCGGCGGTAACGCGTCGCGAATTGTTTTCCCGCTTTGCCGATACGGAGACGTTGGTGATCGGTGGGCACTACGACGCCGGCCATATCAAGCGTGCCGGCGATGCCTTCACATTCATCGCATAGGGGCCATTCGGAAGCGACGGTATGGTTGAATTTCCCTACGCCCTGTTCCAAAAACGACTCCTAAGCCGAGGAAACCGACCAGGAAGGGTGAACAGATGAAGCTCGTTCGTTACGGCGCCAAAGGCCAGGAAAAGCCCGGCCTGATCGACCAGTCCGGTCAGTTGCGCGACCTGTCGGCCCACATCCGGGATTTCGATGGTGACGCCTATTCGCCAGCCTCGCTGAAGAAGCTCGCCGAGATCGACCCGGCCTCGCTGCCTGCGGTTAGCGGCAATCCAAGGCTGGGCGCGCCGGTGACCGGCATCTCCAAATTCATCGCCATCGGCCTGAATTACAGCGATCACGCCAAGGAAACCGGCGCGCAGATCCCGACCGAGCCGATCATCTTCCTGAAGGCCAACACCGCGCTGTCCGGCCCGAACGATGCGGTGGAGAAGCCGCGCGAGTCCACCAAGCTCGACTGGGAGGTCGAAATCGCGGCGATCATCGGCAGCCGCGCCAAATATGTCTCGGAGGCCGATGCACTGAACCATGTGGCCGGCTACTGCGTCTGCAACGACGTCTCCGAGCGCTACTTCCAGACCGAGCGGCTCGGACAATGGACCAAGGGCAAGTCACACGACACGTTCGGCCCGCTCGGCCCCTGGCTCGTCACCAGGGATGAGATTCCCGACGTGCAGAACCTCTCGATGTGGCTCGACGTCAACGGCCAGCGCCGCCAGACCGGTACGACCAAGACCATGATCTTCTCGATGGCGAAGTGCATCTCCTACGTCTCGCAGTTCATGACGCTGCTGCCCGGTGATGTCATCACGACCGGCACCCCGCCCGGCGTCGGCCTCGGCATGAAGCCGCCGCAATTCCTCAATGTCGGGGACGTCGTCACGCTCGGCATCGAGAAGCTCGGCGAGCAGCGGCAGGAGATCGTCGCGGCGTGAGCCGTTTCACCATCCGTCGCTGTCATTCCGGAATGGTGCGAAAGCGCCAGACCCGGATTCTCGGGATTCCGGGTTCGATGCTGTCGCATCGGCCCGGAATGACGAGCCTTCACACCAGGGGCATCACACCATGAAACTCACCTACTCCCCCGCCTCTCCCTTCGCCCGCAAGGTCCGCATCACCGCGATCGAGCTCGGGCTGATCGACAAGATCGATCTCACCCCGGTCACGGTAGCGCCGGGCACGCCGAACGACGAATATTCCAAGATCCACCCGCTGAAGAAACTGCCGGTGCTGATCCTCGACGACGGCGACGTCATCGTCGATTCCTACGTCATCGTCGAATATCTCGACGAGCTGGCCGGCGGCGGCAAGCTGATTCCGGCCGCCGGCCCGCTGCGCTGGAACGTCAAGCGCGACCACTCGCTGTTGCAGGGCATGCTCGATTCCATGCTGCTCTGCCGCTACGAGAACATCACGCGGCCGGAGGCGCTGCGCTGGAAGGCCTGGTCCGACGACCACTGGAACCGCGCCTGGCTCGGCATGGCACGCTTCGAGCAGTCGGACGTGCTGTCACGTTCGGAGCTCGACATCGCGCAGATCACGCTGGTATGCGTGCTGGGCTACGCCGACTTCCGCTTCGCCGATTGCGGCTGGCGCAAGGCCTATCCGAAGCTCGACGCGTTTCACCAGCGGATGCTGGAACGGCCGTCCATCAAGATCTCGGTCCCACCGCCGGCGTAACCTGTGGAGTTGTTTCAATGAGTCTCAAGCTGACTGCCGGCGACCTCGCCATCCATCGCGTCATCGAGCAGGAGACCACGTTCCTGCCGGCGCTGGAGCTGTTTCCTCAATTGCCTCCGGAGCTGCTCGCCGAGAACCGGGCGTGGCTGCGCGCCGCGGGCGCGATCGACGACCAGGACACGCTGATCCTGTGCTTCCAGTCCTACATCGTGAGGACGCCGCATCACACGATCCTGATCGACAGCTGCATCGGCAACCACAAGCCGCGGCCCACCCGGCCGAAATGGAACATGAAGACCGACGACACCTATATGAAGGCGCTCGGTGCCGCCGGCTTCTCCGTGAACGACATCGACTTCGTGATGTGCACGCATCTGCATGTCGATCACGTCGGCTGGAACACGCGGCTGGAGAACGGCCGCTGGGTGCCGACCTTCCCGAAGGCGCGTTATGTCTTCGCCAGGGGCGAGTACGACTACTGGACCGAGCAGAACGCCAAGGCGGAGGTGCCGCCCTTCGCCGACAGCGTCCTGCCGATCGTCGAGGCGAAGCAGGCCGACATCGTCGGCCATGACTTCTCGATCGGCGACCACGCGCGCATCCTGCCCACCCCCGGCCATACGCCGGGGCACGTCGCCTTCACCTTCGGCAAGAAGCAGGATGACGCCGTGTTTTTCGGCGACATGATGCACTCGCCGCTGCAGACCCTGCACCCGGAATTGTCGCCGAAATTCGACGTCGATCCGGCGCAGGCGGCGGTCACGCGCCGCGGCTTCCTGGAGCGCTATTGCGACACCGACACGCTGTGCTGCGCAGCGCATTTCCCGTCGCCGTCGGCGGGCAAGATCAGGCGCAAAGCCGGCGGCTTTTCATGCGAGATGGTGGCGTAGTCCGTGACCTCGGTTCATCTCTCCCCGCCTGCGGCCCGCCTGCGGGGAGAGGTCGGGTCGCGTAGCGATCCGGGTGAGGGGGACTCTCCGCGGATCCAACTCTCACCGCTTGCGTGGAAGCAGCCCCTCACCCCAACCCTCTCCCCGCATCCGCCTTCGCCCGAAGGCGGGCTTCGGCGGACAAGAGCGCGGGGAGAGGGAGTGCACCGTCATCGCGGCACGTCCCCCACCTCAATCAAACAGGCTCGGCGTGTGGTTGACCGCCGCGCCCTCGATCGCCAGCATTCTCAGCTTGGTCGAGACGCCGCCGCGCGCGGAGAAGCCGCCGGGCTTGTTGCCGGCCGCGAGCACGCGATGGCAGGGCACCACGATCGGGCACGGGTTGCGACCGAGCGCCTGGCCGACGTCGCGTGACAGCTCGCCGCCGCCGAGCCGCTTGGCGATGTCGCCATAGGTCATGGTCTTGCCCGGCGGGATCTTGCGCGCGATGTCGTAGACGCCGCGGTTGAAATCAGGCACGCCGTCGAGATCGAGCGCGATGTCGGCGAGATCGTCGGGCTTGCCCGCGAGCAGGCTGACGATGCGGTCGATCGCGCGCTTGACCTCTGTGGTCGGCGCAGCCTCCTCGATCTCGGCATGACGCTGGCCGATGCGCGCGACCGTCTTGTCGCGATCGCCCATCGGCAACTGCACGCCGTTGATGCCGCGCGGTCCCCACTCGATGCCGCAGATGCCGATTGCGGTGTCGAACAGGGCGTAATTCTGGCTGGTCATGGTCGGCTCCGTTGATCGCCCCATGTTGCGTTCTGCGGTGGAATCTAGGCTGGGAAATTGTTGCGATCCACCCGGTTTCCGGCAATCCTGCACAGGCAGTTCCACAGCTTTCCGCGAGCCCTCATGCAGACCCTGCGCGTCAACGGCTACGATATGGCCTATCTTGAGGTAGGAAATGGTGACCCCCTGGTCTGCGTGCATGGCACGCTCGGCGATTTCCGCACCTGGCATGGCGTGGTCGGGCCGCTGTCGCGGAAGCACCGCGTCATCGCGCTGAGCTTGCGGCATTTCTTCCCCGCGCATTGGGACGGCGTCGGTGACGATTACAAGATGGCGCAGCATGTCGACGACGTCATCGCCTTCATCGAACAGATCGAGCCGAAGCCGGTCGACCTGATGGGCCATTCGCGCGGCGGGCACATCGCGTTCCGTGTCGCGCAGCAGCGGCCCGGGCTATTGCGAAAGCTGGTGCTGGCCGAGCCCGGCGGCGAGCTCGACACCTCGCTGGATCCGTCGCCGCCTGTCGCCACCCCGCAACCGACGCGCATCGCCATTTCCGCCGAGATGATCAGGGCCGGTGACATCGACGGTGCGCTGCAGAACTTTTTCGACGGCATCGATGGCGACGGAGCCTGGGCGCGCCTCCCCGCCGCGCCGAGGCAGCAATTGCGCGACAACGTCTTCACGCTGCTCGGGCAGGTCAACGAGAACCGCCGGCCCTATTCGAAGGCAGATGCGCAATCGATCCGGACGCCGACACTGTTCGTCGGCGGCGCCGACACCAAAGGCCATCTGCCTGCAGTCACCCGGGCGCTCGCGCCGGAAGTCGCCGGAGCCCGGAGCGTCATGATTGCAGGCGCCCGGCACTGGATGTTCGAGCAGGCGCCAGAAGCGTTCAGCCGGATCGTGATGGAATTTCTGGCGGCTTGAAAGCTCCGATTGCCTCCCAAATAGGCGCTTGACCCCGACCGGAAGCAAAGCTAGATTTGAATACGGAATTCCGTATTCAAATGGATGCGATCATGATCCCGCTCGACCCCACACCCAATCTGACCGAGCAGGTCTATGCACGGATTCTCGAGGCGATCACGGATCGGACCCTGCTGCCGGGGCAGCGCATCACCCAGAACGAGCTCGCGGAAAGACTCGGCGTCTCGCGCCAGCCGGTATCGCATGCGCTGCACCAGCTCTACCGGCAGGGTCTGCTCGCCGACAGTGGCCGCCGCGGTTTCGAGGTGACGCAGCTCGATCCGGAGCGTATCCGCCAGCTCTATGAGGTGCGTAGTGCGCTCGATGGGCTTGCAGCCCGCCTTGCCGCGCAACGCGCGAAGATCGACGTCACCGGACGAACACGGCTCGAGGCCGCGCTCGCCGCCGGCCGCAGCGCGGACGGCACCACGCCCCTGGCACGGCTGATCACCTTCGACGTCGATTTCCACCGGGCGATCTACCGCCTCGCCGGCAATCCCGCGATCGAGGAGACGATCGCGCCGCAGTGGCCGCATATGCGGCGCTCGATGGCAACCGTGCTGGCGGAGCTCGACTATCGCGACAGTGCCTGGAGCGAGCACGAGACGATCGCCGGGCATATCCTGTCGGGCAATGCGCCCGGAGCCGAACGCGCGGCGCTCGCGCATGCGCTCGGCGCGGGGCGGCAGACGGAGGAGAGATTGAAGGCAAGCGACCGGGCGGCGTGACCGGTCGCGAGCCGGATCAACCAACAGAAGCAAGGAGGAAACCCATGAAACTCACCCCCGAACAGATCGCAACGTTCCATCGCGAGGGCTGGCTGTTGCTGCCCGAATTGTTCAACCAGGAAGAGATCGATCTGCTGGCGCGCGAAGCGGTCAACATCTACGACGCCAACCGCCCGGAGGTGTGGCGCGAGAAAAGCGGCGCGCCGCGCACCGCCTTCGCCGCCCATCTCTACAACGAAGCCTTCGGCCTGCTCGGCGCGCACCCGCGCATGATCGAGCCGATCGAACAGATCTTCGGCGAGAAGGTCTACATGCACCAGTTCAAGATCAATGCCAAGGCGGCCTTCACCGGCGACGTCTGGCAATGGCATCAGGACTACGGCACCTGGAAGCGCGACGACGGCATGCCGGAACCGCGCGCGATGAACATCGCGATCTTCCTCGACGAGGTGATGCCGATCAACGGCCCGTTGATGCTGGTGCCGCGCAGCCAGACTGCCGGCGACCTGAAAGCCTCGCATGATCTCGAGACCACCTCCTATCCGCTGTGGACGCTGGACGAGGAGACGGTGACGCGGCTGGTCGATCAGGGCGGCATCGTCGCGCCGACCGGCAAGGCCGGCGGCATGCTGATGTTCCACGGCAACCTCGTGCACGGCTCTGCCGGCAACATCACGCCATATCCGCGCAAGATCGTCTATCTGACGCTGAACGCGGTTTCCAACTACATCCGCACCCCGACGCGGCCGGACTACATCGCGCATCGCGACTTCACGCCGATTGAGACGGTGGCCGACGACGCGCTGGTCCGTCTCGCCCGCGCACCGCGCCAGGCGGCGGAGTAAGGCGCCGCGAGCACGGTGCACCTCTCCCCGCTGGAGAGGTGAGCGGGTGCGCGCGGCAACAGTGAACCCGTCATCCGACCAGGCTGTTTCTTTCATGAACCTGTTCTCCCTCCTCCAGGCGCGCCACAAGGCCGGCAAGCCGCTGCGCACAGCCCTGATCGGCGCCGGCAAGTTCGGCTCGATGTTTCTGGCGCAGGTGCCGCATGTGGCCGGGCTCGAAGTGCCCGTCATCGTCGACCTTGATCCGCAGCGCGCCAAGGACGCCTGCAAGACGGTGGGATGGGACGAGCAACGGATATCAGCGACGCGCTTTATCACCGATGGCGCGAGGGCCATCGACGGCGACATCGACGTGGTGGTGGAGGCGACCGGCAATCCCGCCGTCGGCATCCGCCATGCCCGGGCGGCGATCGCGGCCGGCAAGCACATCGTGATGGTCAATGTCGAGGCCGACGTGCTGGCAGGTCCGCTGCTCGCCGAGGAGGCGCGGAAAGCGGGCGTGGTCTATTCGCTCGCCTATGGCGACCAGCCCGCGCTGACCGCGGAGCTGGTCGACTGGGCCCGCGCCACCGGCTTTCGCGTCGTCGCCGCCGGCAAGGGCACCAAATATCTGCCGGCCTATCACGATGTGACGCCGGAGGGCGTCTGGCAGCATTACGGCCTGGCCGCGAGCGAGGCGCAGTCAGCCGGCATGAATCCGCAGATGTTCAACTCCTTCCTCGACGGCACCAAGTCGGCCATCGAGATGGCAGCGATCGCCAACGCAACCGCGCTCGACGTGCCATCGAACGGCCTGCTGTTTCCGCCCTGCGGCGTCGACGATCTGCCGCATGTGATGCGGCCGCACGACAAGGGCGGCGTGCTGGAGCGATCGGGCGTGGTCGAGGTGGTGTCCTCGCTGGAGCGCGACGGCCGTCCGGTGTTCCGCGATCTGCGCTGGGGCGTCTATGCCGTGCTGGAAGCGCCGAACGACTATGCCGCCGACTGCTTCAAGCAATATGGGCTCAAGACCGACGCCAGCGGACGCTATGCCGCGATGTACAAGCCCTATCACCTGATCGGGCTTGAGCTGAACATCTCGATCCTGTCCGCGGCGTTGCGCAAGGAGCCAACCGGCGCGCCCTATGGCTTTCGCGGCGACGTCGCAGCGGTGGCCAAGCGCGCCTTGCGCGCGGGCGAGATGCTCGACGGCGAAGGCGGCTACACGGTGTGGGGCAAGCTGATGCCGGCCGCCGCTAGCCTCAAGGCCGGTGCGCTGCCGATCGGGCTCGCGCATCGCGTCAAGCTGAAGAACGACATCGCGCATGGCGCTGTCGTGTCGTGGGCCGACGTCGAGTTCGACGCAACCAACGACACCATCAAGACACGCAAGGCGATGGAGGAGAAGTTCGCGAAGTAGCCTCCCTCTCCCCGCAAGAACGGGGAGAGGGAGAAGAAAGATCACGGCAACAGCCCCTCCTCTCGCGCGATCCCGAACCACTTCCGGAACATGTGCTCGGTGTCCATCATCTCGGTGAAGCCGGCGCGGTTGATCTTCACGGTCGAGACGATCGAGGGCGGACCGGACTGGGTCTGGCCATAGCGCATGCTGTAATCGGCATACTGGAACGACAGCCCGACAAATTCGTTCAGAGATGGCGCAACCAGATTATGCTTGCGCCGCAGC
>NZ_JAFAVV010000115.1 GCF_019242285.1 Bradyrhizobium sp. | reverse complement strand
CCAGAGCATCAACGGTCAGGCCCGCAAGATCCTGGTTCACTTCGACCGCAACGGCTTCGGCTACACGCTCGACCGCACCAACGGCGAGCTGCTGGTGGCCGAGAAGTTCGATCCCAAGGTGAACTGGGCGACCAAGGTCGACATGGACAAGAACTCTAAGACCTACGGGCGTCCTCAGGTCGTCGCGCAATACTCGACCGACAAGCAGGGCGAGGACCACAACACCAAGGGCGTCTGCCCGGCGGCGCTCGGCTCCAAGGACGAGCAGCCTGCGGCCTACTCGCCGGACACCCAGCTGTTCTACGTGCCGACCAACCACGTCTGCATGGACTATGAGCCGTTCAAGGTGAGCTACACCGCCGGCCAGCCCTATGTCGGGGCGACGCTGTCGATGTATCCGCCCCAGGGCGAGACCAACATGGGCAACTTCATCGCCTGGGACGGCAAGACCGGCAAGATCGTCTGGTCCAACAAGGAGCAGTTCTCGGTCTGGTCGGGCGCGCTCGCAACCGCCGGCGGCGTGGTGTTCTACGGCACGCTCGAAGGCTACCTGAAGGCCGTCGACGCCAAGACCGGCAAGGAGCTCTACAAGTTCAAGACTCCGTCCGGCATCATCGGCAACGTCACGACCTATGAGCAAGGTGGCAAGCAGTACGTCGCAGTGCTGTCCGGCGTCGGTGGCTGGGCGGGCATCGGGCTTGCAGCCGGTCTGACCGATCCGACCGCGGGCCTCGGCGCCGTCGGCGGCTATGCCGCCCTGAGCAACTACACGGCGCTCGGCGGCACGCTGACCGTGTTCTCGCTGCCGCAGTAAGCCAGGCATGCTCGCTTCCGGCGTGTGGACCGTTCCACGCGCCGGAAGGCCTGCCACCGACAGTCAAGGACAAGCTCTTGCGTATCATTTTCTTATTGGTGGCCGCGGCGTTCCTCGTGGCCGCCGGAACAGTTGCCTTCGCCGACGGTTCGGGCGACCCGGCCGCGGTGAAGTCCGAGGACGGCAAGTATTTCGACAAGGAAGGCAATCCAACCTACAAGATCGCGGCCGACGGCACCGTGGACTGGTACACCTATTCCGGATACCGCCGCTATCATTCGGAATGTCACGTCTGCCATGGGCCGGACGGAATGGGATCGACCTACGCGCCCGCGCTGAAGGACTCGCTGAAGACCATGAGCTACGGCGACTTCCTGAGCACGGTGGCGAGCGGCCGCAAGAACGTCTCGACGGCGCAGGAGAACGTGATGCCCGCCTTCGGCGATAATCCGAACGTGGCCTGCTACATGGACGACCTCTATGTCTATCTGCGCGCCCGCGCCAACGAGGCGTGGGGCCGTACGCGTCCGGCCAAGCACGAGGAGAAGACGCAAGCATATACCGACGCCGAAAACTCATGCATGGGCACCAAACATTGATGATGGATCGATGGTAGGAAGGCGACATGGGACGTGTGACAACGTCTGGTGCCCCTGAAGGGTCAAAGAGGAGTTTGCAATGAAGACGCGCGCTGCGGTCGCTTTCGAAGCCAAGAAGCCGCTGGAAATCGTCGAGGTCGATCTCGAAGGGCCCAAGGCCGGCGAAGTCCTGGTCGAGATCAAGGCGACGGGCATCTGCCACACCGACGCCTACACGCTCGACGGCTTCGACAGCGAAGGAATCTTCCCCTCGATCCTCGGCCACGAAGGCGCCGGCATCGTGCGCGAGGTCGGCGCCGGCGTCACTTCGGTAAAGGCCGGCGACCACGTGATTCCGCTCTACACGCCGGAATGCCGGCAGTGCAAGAGCTGCCTCAGCCAGAAGACCAATCTCTGCACCGCGATCCGCGCCACCCAAGGCAAGGGCCTGATGCCCGACGGCACCTCGCGCTTCAGCTACCAGGGCAAGCCGATCTATCACTACATGGGCTGCTCGACGTTCTCGAACTTCTCGGTGCTGCCGGAGATCGCGGTGGCGAAGATCCGCGAGGACGCTCCCTTCGACAAGAGCTGCTACATCGGCTGCGGCGTGACCACCGGCGTCGGCGCGGTCGTCAACACCGCCAAGGTCACGCCGGGCGCCAACGTCGTCGTGTTCGGCCTCGGCGGCATTGGGCTGAACGTCATCCAGGGCGCCAAGATGGTCGGCGCCGACAAGATCATCGGCGTCGACGTCAACGATTCCAAGGAGGAATGGGGCCGCAAATTCGGGATGACGCACTTCGTCAATCCGAAGCAGGTCTCCGGCGACATCGTCGCGCACCTGGTGACGCTGACGGACGGCGGCGCCGACTACACCTTCGACTGCACCGGTAACACCACGGTGATGCGCCAGGCGCTGGAATGCTGCCATCGCGGCTGGGGCGTCTCCGTGATCATCGGCGTCGCCGAAGCCGGCAAGGAGATCGCCACCCGGCCGTTCCAGCTCGTGACCGGCCGCGTCTGGAAGGGCACGGCGTTCGGCGGCGCGCGCGGCCGCACCGACGTGCCGAAGATCGTCGACTGGTACATGAACGGAAAGATCCAGATCGATCCCATGATCACCCACGTGCTCAAGCTCGAGGAGATCAACAAGGGATTCGACCTGATGCATGAAGGCAAATCGATACGCTCGGTCGTCGTGTTCTAGAGAAACGTCGCACACAAGGAGGATTGACTCATGGCTGCTCTCATCCACCCCGCGGTTGACAACGGCGTCAAGAAGGGCTCCGGCTCTTTTGCCGGTGGAACGCTGGTCTGCAAATGCCACGACAAGCCGGTGAAGGTCGGCGTCAAGGGCGACGTCGCCCACAACCACGCCTGCGGCTGCACCAAGTGCTGGAAGCCGCAGGGCGCGGCCTTCTCCGTCGTCGCCGTGGTGCCGCGCCAGAACGTCACCGTGCTCGAGAACGGCGACAAGCTGCAGATCGTCGATTCCTCGGCCGTGATCCAGCGCTACGCCTGCAAGGCCTGCGGCACGCACATGTATGGTCGCATCGAGAACACCGGCCATCCCTTCTACGGGCTGGACTTCGTCCATCCGGAGTTGTTCCAGGAAGGCGGCTGGGCGGCGCCCGGTTTCGCCGCCTTCGTCTCCTCGGTCATCGAGTCCGGTGTGAAGCCGGAGCAGATGGACGGCATCCGCGCACGGCTGAAGGAGCTCGGGCTCGAGCCCTATGACTGCCTGTCGCCGCCGCTGATGGACGCGATCGCGACCCACGTGGCGAAATCCAAGGCTGCGTAGAAACAACGATCGGTAGGGTGGGCCAAGCGGCCACATGCACCTGAGTTCGCCACGCGAAGGCGGAAGCGTGCCCACGATTCAGGGCGATGACGTCGATAGATGGTGGGCACGGCGCTCCGCGCCTTAGCCCACCCTACGGCTCCGTCCGGGTTGTGACACCATAGGAGACCGCAGCAGCTTTCTCCCCCGACTTTGTCAAAGTCGGCTTCCTCGCCCGGCTCCGCTGCCGGGCGAGTTTTTTGAATGACCATCGAAACCGCGACAAGCGGGATGAGGGCCGGACACGCCGGCGCGGGCTATTGCGCCAGCGTCATCTTCGGCGGCGTCACGGGATCGCGCGCCAGATGCTGGCCCGCGCCCTTGCGGCCGACGAGCTTGCCGTCGTCGACGACGATCTCGCCGCGCACCAGCATAGTGACCGGCCAGCCGGTGACGCGGATCCCCTCATAGGGCGTGTAGTCGGAGCCGTGATGCAGGATGTCCTGGCTGATGACGACCTCGCGCACGGGATTCCAGATCGCGATATCGGCATCCGCGCCGACGGCGATCGTGCCCTTGCGCGGATAGAGCCCATAGGTCCTGGCGTGGTTGGTCGCCGACAGCGCGACGAAGCGGTTGAGGTCGATGCGCCCTTTCACCACACCTTCCGAGAACAGGATCGGCAGCCGGGTCTCGATGCCGGGAATGCCGTTCGGCACCCAGCGGAAGCTGGTGCGACCCTTCGGCGCCAGCTTGCCCTGCTCGTCATAGCGGAACGGGCAATGGTCGGAGGAGAACACGCTGAACACGCCCTGCTGCAGGCCTTCCCAGCAGGCCTGCTGGCTCGCGACGTCGCGCGGCGGCGGGCTGCAGACATATTTCGTGCCCTCCATGTTCAGCCCTTCCATGTCCTTCTCGGTCAGCACCAGATATTGCGGACAGGTCTCGCCGAACACCTTCAAGCCGCGCTGCTGGGCGCGGCGGATCTCCTCCATCGCCTCGCGGTTGGAGACGTGCACGATCATGACCGGCACGTCGATCAGCTCGGCCAGCGTGATGGCGCGGTGGGTCGCCTCGCGCTCGACCGGGATCGGTCGCGAGGAGCCGTGGAAATGCGGCGCGGTCTTCCCCGCCCGCTCCAGCCGATCGGTGAGGAAACGGATGGCGTCGAAATTCTCGGCATGCACCATGACAAGCGCGCCGGTCTCACGCGCGACCGACATCACCTCCAGGATCTGGCGATCGCTCAGCGCGAGGTCCTCGTAGGTCATGAACACCTTGAAGGAGGAATAGCCGTCCTTGATCAGCGCCGGCAGTTCCTGGCCGAGCACCTGGTCGGTCGGATCGGAGATGATGAGGTGGAAGCTGACGTCGATGTAGCAGTTGCCGTCGGCCTTGGCGTGATAGTCGCGCACCGCCTGGCGCAGGCTGTGGCCGCGCTCCTGCATGCAGAACGGCAGCACCGTGGTGTTGCCGCCGAACGCCGCGGCGCGGGTCGCGCTCTCGAAATCGTCGGCCATCACGATGCCCGGCCCGCTCGGCTGCGAGATGTGGACGTGGCTGTCGATGCCGCCGGGCAGCACGAGCTGGCCGGTCGCATCGATGATCCGCCCCGCCTCGCCGAGATCGTGGCCGAGCGCGGCGATGCGCCCGCCGGCGATCCCGACGTCACAGCTGAAGGTATCGGAGGCCGTTGCCACCGTGCCGCCGCGGATGATGCTGTCGAAGGCCATGTGCTGATCCATCCATGTCAGGAAGGGCTGTCACTGTCGCGATGTTCGATCCGTGCCGCAAGTTTTTCGCTGAGGCCCAGGGTCGGCTTGGCCGCCGGCCGCCGGAACGTGCCGGCGATCGCCTTGCGCGGCGCCAAAGTCACCAACGCCTCGGCCTGCTTGACCGCGGAAGCGATCGGATCGACCAGCGGCACCGGCACGCGGTTGCGCACCCTGGACGCAAGACCTGCCAGCGGCGCGCCGCCGAGAACGACCACGTCGGCCTCGTCGTCGGTGACCGCCTGGTTGGCCAGCGACACGAGGAGATCCTCCTTCTCCTCCTGCACGTCGGCCAGCGACCTGAACGACTGGTCCAGCGCCCGCACGCCACAGCAACGCTCGCGCAATCCATGCATCTCGACGCATTCGCGGTACCAGGTGCCGAGCGTCGTCGCAAAGGTGACGATGGCGAAGCGCCTGCCCAGCATGCAGGCGGTCAGCATCGCCGCCTCCGACATGCCGATCACGGGAATGTCGAACAATTCGCGCGCGCCGAACAGGCCGGGATCGCCGAAAGCGGCGATGATCGCCGCATCGGCCGAGGCGTGATGCTCCGCGAGCATCTCGATTGCAATGGCACCGCCGATCTGAGCCTCCGCGCGGGTCGCGAGATAGGGAACGCCGCGCGGCGCCGTCAGCGGAACGAGCTCGGTTCCGGTTGCGGCAACCGGAGCCGCCGCAGCGACCAGGAGATCGGTGACCGCCGCCGTGGTGTTGGGGTTTACGACCAGAACGCGCATCTGCCGTGCCGAAGGTAGCGTTGATCCACGGTCCTGCCTCCCGGTGCCCGTTGCTGTTGCAGGAACGTACGACTTTTCGCCACTGTCACCATGGACAATCTGTGTATCCTCGATCATCACCCGGCACAAATTTGCAGCACGATCCATGCCCCGCGCGACCCGTCTCGGAATGCTGACGCCTTCGTCCAACACGGTGCTCGAGCCGGTGACGTCGGCGATGCTCGCGGGCACCCCCGACATCACGGCGCATTTCTCGCGCTTTCGCGTCACCGAGATCGCGCTGTCCGACCAGGCGCTGCGGCAGTTCGACGACAGCGAGCGCCTGCTCGCGGCCCGGCTGCTGGCTGACGCCAAGGTCGACGTGATCGCCTGGAACGGAACCTCGGCCGCGTGGATGGGGTTCGAGCACGACGAGGCGCTATGCGCGCGCATCCGCGCCGCCACCGGCATCGCCGCGACGACGACCGTGCTGGCGTTCCGCGAGTTGTTCCGCCGCACCGGCGTCACGCGCGTCGGCCTTGTGACGCCTTATCTGGACGACGTCCAGGCGAAGATCATCGCCAACTGGTCGGTGGCAGGCTTTGCCTGCAGCGCGGAACGCCATCGTGGCCTGCAGGACAATTTCTCCTTCGCCGCCGTGACGCCGGAAGATATCGCGGCGATGACTCGCGCCGTGGTCCAGGACGGGTGTGAGGCGGTCGCGATCGTGTGCACCAACATGCGCGGCGCGCATCTCGCGACGACGCTGGAAGCCGAGCTCGGCCTGCCCGTCTACGACTCGGTGGCGGTGACGCTGCTGGAATGCCTGCGCCTCGCCGGATGCGACCCGCGCGTCATCCGGGGCTGGGGCGGCCTGTTCTCCGATCCCCGAAACCACCCCTGGTGGGGCGGTTCGGCTTGACAGGCCTCCGCCTCGCATCCGAGCCTGGAGCATGATCCGGAAAAGTGCGAAGCGGTTTTCCGAAAAGATCATGCGCAAACAAGAGCTAAGGCGCGATGACGATTCAACTCAATCTCATCGCGCTTTAGCCTACTCACATCCTGCCGGAGCGACCGTGATGAGCCAGCCGATGATCCCGCGTGAACGCTGTGACTATTCCGCGATCGTCGATCGCCCGCCGCTCAAGCTGCCCGGCAATGCCCGCATCGTGATCTGGACCATCGTCAATTACGAGGTCTGGGACATCGCCAAGCCGATGGCGCGGCAGGTGCTGCCGGCGCCGACCGGCGTGCCGCTGCTGCCCGACGTGCCGAACTGGAGCTGGCACGAATACGGCGTGCGCGTCGGCTGCTGGCGGTTCTTCGATCTCTACCGCAGGCTCGGCATCCGCCCGACGCTGTCGATCAATGCCCGCGTCTGCGAGGACTATCCGCGCGTCGCGCAACAGGCCAAGGACCTCGGCTGGGAGTTCATGGGCCACGCCTATCAGCAGGGGCCGATCCACAAGG
>NZ_JAFAVV010000113.1 GCF_019242285.1 Bradyrhizobium sp. | reverse complement strand
TTGGTCAGTTGCAGGGCGCGGCCGAGATGATGCGCGAGCTGGATGCCGTCGTCCTTCGGCATGCCGAACACGCGCACCGAGAGGCGCCCGACCGCGCTCGCCACCCGGTCGCAATAGAGATCGAGCGTGGCGAAGTCCGGCGCGCGGATGTCCTGCGGCACGTCCATCTCCATGCCGTCGACGACGGCGATGAAATCCTCGCGCTGCAGGTCGAACTTCTTCACCGCGGCGACATAGTCGCGCAGTCGCGGCGGCGGACTTCCCCGGTAGAGCGCATCGATGTCGTCGCGCCATTGCTGCAGCTCGGCCAGCCGCTGCTCCCGCGGCCCGTCGGAATCGGCGATGTCGTCGACCTGCCGGCAGAAATTGTAGATCAGGAACATCGCATCGCGCTGCTCGGCCGGCAGGATGCGCATCGCCGCATAGAACGAGCTGCCCGAGGCCGTCGTTCCATAGTTCGCCTGCTCCGCCACGGCCTCCGTCGTCATGCGCCCGCCGCCGGTTTCGAGACGGGACGCCGTCCCGCCGCACGCCGCATCAATTCGCCGGCCATGCCGCGAAGCGAGAACGCCAACAGGTCGAGCGGGCGCAGGTGCACGCGCTCGCTCAGCGGATCGCGCACTTTCAGGAGACGGACGATACGGTCGGCGAAGGCCTGGATCACCGAGACCTCGAGCGCCAGCCGCATGTCCCTGACCTCGCCGCCGAGCGAGCGGCCCTCGTCGAGCACGCCCTGGGTCCGCCTCGCGAGCCCCTGCAGGCATTGCAGCAGCGCCGGAGGCGCCCGATCGAGCCCCAGCATCTCGACCGAGGCGCCGCTCGCTTCCAGCGCGTCGCGCGGCAGATAGACGCGATTGAGCGCCTTGTAGTCCTTGCCGCAGTCCTGGAGATGGTTGTTGATCTGCAATCCCGCGCACAGCGCATCCGAGGCTGCCCAGGTCGCGGTGCTCTCGCCGTGTACGTCGAGCACGAAGCGCCCGACCGGCATCGCCGAATAGCGGCAGTAATGGATGACCTCGTCCCAGTTCTCGTAGCGCAGCTTGGTGACGTCCATCCGGAACGCCGTCAGGAGATCGAGCGCATGGCGCGGCGGCATCGCGCGCGCCTCCAGCGCACGGCGCAGGTCCACGGCCTCCCTCTGGCTGTCGCCCTTGCCGTTGAGCTCGGCTTCGAGCAGGTCGAGATAGGCAAGCTTCTCGTCGGGCTTGAGCGTCGCGTGATCGGCGATGTCGTCGGCGGCGCGGACGTAATTGTAGAAGGCCAGGATCAGGGGCCGGTGACGGGGGTGAATGATCCATGATGCCACCGGAAAGTTCTCGTCGCGGTGGCCCTTGCCGGATCGCAATTCGCTCGCGGTGGTCATTGGAAACTTACTGCTGCTGCACCTGACGCATGTCGCGGCGGCCCACGCCGCAGAACCCCGTTCGCGAGGAGGCCATCGGCCCCATATAAGGGAACGCCTGTGCAAAACCAATGCTGGAAGAACCGTTCACCTTGGGCCCGCCTCCCGGGCAGGCCCAAGGTGCCATCAAGGCCAAGGCTCAGGCTTACTGGTTGTGGTCCTTCAGCACCTTGGCGCAGGCCTCCGAGAGCTTGGGGCGATTTTGCTGCAGGCAGGCGAGAATCGTGAAGTCGCCCTGATCGATCACCTCGCGGCAGTGCTTCTGCACGTCGCGCGTGCAGGCCTTCTGCTCGGCGTCCGTGCCGCGCCCCTGGGCGACGGCTGCGGAGACAGGAAGCGACAATAGGGTGAGGGCCAGCAAAATTTTACGCATTGTGTTCCTTCGTCAGGTAGATGGAAAACGATCCCCGACTTCGCGCGGGCAAGCGGGAGCCGTTCGGTCAGATGGCAGATGCCGCAAGAACACGAGCGGCGAGCACGAAGGCACGCAGGCCGGGTCAATGCGGGCAAATTTACGACGATGAAAACCCCGATTGGGGCACCACCGATGGCCGGTTCATTGGCACAGATAAGCACCTGATACTAGGGCGTAATTCGTTTGCCGCCGTTTTTCTCATTTGGCTGTTGCAAGCAGGACATCCGATCGCTAGATGCTGCGCGGCAAAGCGTTGCGAAATGGCTCGCCTTTCGCCGGGAACCGCCGTTTTTCGGTGGAACGACGGATGATGCTCGCCGGGCGACGACGGCTTGTGCCTGTTGTTGAACCTAACACTTGACGGCGACACTAACGGATCGATGCGGCGAGGCGAATCTTCAAGTAAGATCGTCATTCTGAATGGGAAACTCGACATGAAATGGTTTGGCTTCGGCCTGTCTGGACAGGCGATCAGGGCTGCCGGCATAGGCACTGCGCTGTTGTTGTCGGTGTCGGCGGGCCATGCCCAGTCGAGTGGCCCGTTCGCCGGCTTCGACGGCGTATGGTCGGGCGGCGGAACGGTTGCGCTGTCGGACGGCACCACCGAGAAGATTCGCTGCAAGGCGACCTACAAGGTCGCGGGACAGAACCTGAAGCAGACCCTGCATTGTGCCAGCGACAGCTACAAGTTCGATCTGTCCAGCGATGTGACCAGTCAGGGCGACCGGATTTCCGGCAATTGGAGCGAAGCGACGCGCAACGTGTTCGGCAACCTGCAGGGCACGGCGGGTGGTGGCCAGATCGACGTGTTCGTCGAGGCCAACGGCTTTGCCGCAAGCATCACGCTCCGGACCACCGGTAACAAGCAGACGGTCCAGATCAGTTCCAAGGGCGAGATCAGGGGCGTGAACATCTCGATGACCCGGAGCTGACCGCTCCGCCTCCCGCCTGGACGAGACGATCGCCCCCGGTTCTCGCGAGCCGGGGGTTTTCGATGGATGAAGCACGTCTTCATCGGCACGACCGGTGCATCACCCTCCCCTGGAGGGTGAGCCGAACTGCTTCGTTCTTTCCATATGCGATCGAGCGAAACTCGTTCTGTTCAAGCTCCCGTCGCGCTCGGATCGGGCTTGCTTGCACCGCGAATCCGCTCCGCGAGATTGATCAGCCACATCGCGGTCGGGCGCAGGATGAAGAGGTCGGCGATCAGGGCCGCGACCATCGAGAAGGCGCTGAGCCAGCCGAACAGCCGCAGCGACGGCAGATCCGAGAACACCGTCACCACGAGGCCGCAGGCGAGCACCACCGTGGTGAGGATCAGCGCCGGCCCGACCAGCACGGTCGCGCGCTCCACCGCCACAGCCGACGTGATGCCGGGCTTGCTCTCGAGCCTCAGGCGGTTGAGGAAGTGGATCGTGGCCGACAGGCCGAGCCCGAAGGAGACCGTCAGCGCGACCACGCTGGCAAATTGCAGCCCCTCTCCCAGCGCGTAGAGCAGCGTGCCCGACAGCACGACCGGAAAGATGCCGGGCAGGATGCAGGCGAACATCACCACGAAGGAACGGAACGCCAGGCCGATGAACATCGCGACCAGGGCGAACTCGACGGTGAGCCCGCGGTTGAGCTTCTCGATCATGCTGGCGGAGTTGCGCGCGGCGATCGCGGCAAGCCCGGTGACGGCGA
>NZ_JAFAVV010000067.1 GCF_019242285.1 Bradyrhizobium sp. | reverse complement strand
CGATGTGGAGCTTCAGCTTCATCACCAGCGAGTGGAGCGGCGGTGAGCTATTGCTGCCGCAGCTCCTGCGCGGCTTCCCGCAGGTTTTCGTGGTGGCGCCGGCGGTCACGCTCGGCCTCGGCAGCCTGCCGCCCGAACGGCTAAAATACGCCAGTGGCCTCTTTAACATGATGCGCAATCTCGGCGGCGCGGTCGGCATCGCGGTGTGCGGCGCAATCCTCAATGCCCGGACCAACTTCCACTTCGATGCGATTGCCTACCACCTGACCCCGGCGAATGGGCCGATGCAGCGGCTGCTGGCGGGTCTGGCGCAGCGCTATGCCGCGATGCCGGGTGTCCTCGACGAGGGCAATGTCGCCGCGCTGAAGCAATTGTGGCGGCTCGCTTACCGCGAGGCCGCTACGCTGGCATATGCCGACGCATTCCGCGCGATCATGCTCGCGTTCATCGTCGCCACGCTGCTCGTGCCGCTATTGCGCCAGGTGGCCTCCATTAGGGCGCCCACTTCCCCGCCCGCCTCGCATTGAGCTCCGGGGGGAGCCTTGTTGACAAACCGCAGGAGAACCCATGATGTCCAACATTTCTTATCGCAACGCCTTGATCGTCGGCGCCGGCTCCGGCATCAGTGCGGCGGTTGCCCGAGGGCTCGCCGCATCCGGCCTGAGGGTTCGGGCTCGCTGCGCGCAACATCGACAAGTTGGCGTCCTTAGCAGCCGAGATCGGCGCCGAGCGGTTCGCCACCGATGCCTCCGATCCGGCTGCCGTCGCGCAGCTGTTCGAGGCGGCGGACGAGCGGCTCGGTGAGCCCCACGTCGTGCTCTACAACGCCAGCGCCCGCGCGCACGGCCCGATCGCCGAGCTTGATCCGGAAGCCGTGAGGAAGGCGGTCGAGATCTCCGCCTTCGGCGGTTTCCTGGTTGTTCGGGAGGCGACGCGGCGGATGATCAATCGCGGGAGTGGCGCCATCCTGCTGACCGGGGCGAGCGCCAGCATCAAGGGCTACCCGCATTCCGCCGCTTTTGCGATGGGCAAATTTGCGCTGCGTGGTCTGGCGCAGAGCGCAGCCCGCGAACTCGGACCAAAAGGCATCCATGTGGCGCACTTCGTCATTGATGGCGCGGTGCGCAGCGCGCGGCGGCCTGATCCGGCGGATCGTCCCGACAGCACGCTCGATCCCGACGCGATCGCGCAGACCTATATCGAGGTACTGCGGCAACCAAGCAGCGCCTGGTCTCTGGAGGTCGAGCTTCGGCCCTGGGTCGAGACCTTTTAAAGCTCGGGGACCTGAGTTCGCTTGATAGCACGTCCGGGAGACGACGCATGGCTTTCAAAATCAAGGTCAATGGCGCAGACCACACCGCCGACGTCGACGGCGATACCCCTCTTCTTTGGGTCCTTCGCGACGTCTTGGGCATGACGGGCACCAAGTTCGGCTGTGGCATGGCGCTCTGCGGTGCCTGCACCGTGCATATGGACGGGGCGCCGACCCGCTCCTGCATCACGAGCATCGACAGCGTTGGCAGTGCAGAGATCACCACGATCGAAGCCATTGGAGGCACTCCGGCTGGTCAGAAAATACAAAAATCCTGGCTCGATCTCGAAGTCGCCCAGTGTGGTTATTGCCAGTCCGGCCAGATCATGTCGGCTTCGGCGCTACTGGCGAGCAATCCGCGGCCGAGCGATGCCGACATCGACGATGCTATGTCCGGCAACATCTGTCGCTGCGGCACCTATGGACGGATCCGCGAGGCCATCAAGCAGGCCGCGCAAGCGAACGGAAAGGAAGGCTGAAATGATCTTCCATCACGTCGCTTCCCGAGCCGCCGGCGCGATCCTGTCCCGGCGCGTCCTCCTACAGGCAGGGGCCGCCGCGGGCGGTGGTCTAATATTGAGTTTGACCGTGCCGTCCGCAAATGGCGAAGCCGAGCCGGCCGGTGCCGACAGCTTCGCGCCCAATGCCTTCATCCGCATCGAACGCGACGGCCAGATCATCCTCACCATGCCCTATGTCGAAATGGGCCAGGGCACCTACACCTCGATCCCGATGCTGATCGCCGAAGAGCTGGAGGTCGAGCTGTCACAGTTGCGGCTTGAGCACGCGTCGCCCAACGAGAAACTCTACGGCAACCCGCTGTTGGGCGGGATCCAGGCGACCGGCAACTCGAACGCGATACGTGCGTCGTGGCAGCCGCTTCGTGAAGCCGGCGCGATCGCGCGAGCGATGCTGGTGGTGGCGGCGGCGAAGCGCTGGAATGTCGATCCGGCGTCTTGCCGCGCGCAACAGGGCGAAGTGCTTCACCCGCCGACTGCGCGCAGGCTCACTTACGGCGAGCTTGCCGCCGACGCCGCGCAAATGCCTCTGCCGCAAAACGTGGCGCTCAAGCGAACGGAGGAGTTCAAGCTCATCGGCCGCCCGGCCAAGCGACTGGACACGCCGGCAAAGGTCAATGGGACGGCCGTATACGGCATCGACGTTCGGCCGCCGGGCGTGAAGATCGCGACCCTTGTACAATCCCCGGTGTTCGGTGGCCGTGTGAAGAATGTGGACGACACGGCGGCCAACGCAGTCAGGGGTGTGCGCCAGATCGTGCGGCTGGATGACGCGGTCGCCGTGGTCGCAGACCATATGGGCGCGGCGAGGAAGGGGCTGGCGGCGCTGGTGATCGAATGGGACGACGGGCCGCACACCAACCTCGACACGATGGCGATCGCGGCAGCGCTCGAAAAAGCGACGCTCGATCCCGGGCCGGTTGCGCAGAACATCGGCAATGCCGGCGAAGCGATGGCGAGCGCCGTCACAAAGGTGGAAGCGGCCTACGAACTTCCGTTTCTCGCGCATGCGACGATGGAGCCGATGAATTGCACGGTGCATGTCCGCAAGGACGGCTGTGAAATCTGGGTCGGCAGCCAGGCCGTTGCACGCGTTCAGGCAGCGGCGGCAAAGACGGCTGGCCTGCCATTGGACAAGGTCGTGGTCCACAATCATCTGATCGGCGGTGGGTTCGGACGGCGGCTGGAGGCGGACGGCGTCGTTCGCGCCGTCCAGATCGCGCAGCAGGTCGACGGGCCCGTGAAGGTCGTGTGGACGCGCGAGGAAGATATACAGCACGACATGTACCGACCCTATTGGTTCGATCGGATATCTGCCGGTCTCGACGAGAAGGGAATGCCGGTCGCCTGGAACCACCGCTTTGCGGGCTCCTCGATTTTGGCGAGATGGGCACCTCCGGTGTTCAAGAACGGCCTCGACCCCGATACGACCGAGGGTGCGATCAATCTGGTCTATGCGCTCCCAAAC
>NZ_JAFAVV010000418.1 GCF_019242285.1 Bradyrhizobium sp. | reverse complement strand
TCCGCCTCCGCATAGCCGGTGATCAACAGTGCCGGAACGTTGGGGCAAAGGAGACGGGCTTCCCGCAGAAACTCGGTCCCCGAGAGATGCGGCATTGCATAATCGGTAATCAGCAGATCGAAGTCGCAGGCGCGCTTCTTCAGCAATTGAAGAGCCTCGGCACCGTTGGAAGCTTCGGTGACCTCATGACCGCAATCCTCAAGAAGCGCTGCCGTTGTGCTTCGCACCTCCGCATGATCATCAACCATGAGAATCTTGAGATTCTGGATCTTGTGTTCCGGCAATTCAGCTGGTGGCGGCGGAGCGCTTCGTGCCGTCTCCGGCGCACGCGGCAGCCACAGCTCGGCGGTCGTGCCGCTCCCAACGTCGCTCTCGATCCGGAACGCGCCCTCCGACTGCTTGGCAAAGCCATAGACCATGCTGAGACCGAGCCCGCTGCCCTTGCCGAACTCCTTGGTGGTGAAGAACGGTTCGAACGCGCGACGCGCGATTTCGGGCGGCATGCCGGCACCCATGTCCGACACCGCGATCGTCACGTAGTCACCGGGGACGATGCGCTCGTCGCCGTCATCGAGTGGCTGCTCGAGCACGGCATTCGCGGTCGTGATCGTCAAGCGCCCGCTGCCCGCCATCGCATCCCGCGCGTTGATGGCGAGATTGAGCAGCGCGTTCTGCAATTGCGTCGGATCGATTAGGCAGTGCCAGAGCGTCGGATCCTGCGCAACTTCGATCTCGATGGTTTCGCCGAGCGTCCGCTGCAGGATTGCCGTCATCCCGCTGACCAGCAGATTCACGTCGGTGATCTGCGGCCGCAGCGTCTGCTTGCGGGCGAAGGCGAGCAGGCGGCGGTTGAGATCGGCGACCCGCTCCGCCGCCTCCATCGCCCGTCCGGCCAGGCTGCGGCGGGAGACATCGGTGGGCGGCAATTCGTCGAGCAGCAGATCGAGATTGCCGAGCGTCGCCGCCAGCATGTTGTTGGAGTCGTGCGCGATCCCTCCGGCCAGTTGCCCGATGGCTTCGATCTTCTGCGCCTGACGCAGTTCGTCCTCGATGCGCTTGCGCTCAGTGATGTCGACCGACAACACGAAATAGCCGCGCACCGTGCCGTCCTGGCCGCAATCGGGCACCCGGATGGTCTCGCACCAGCGTTCACAGCCGTCGGGAAACGCCGCCTTCTCCTCGCCGCTCGTGGTTCGGCCGGCCAGCGCCGCCTCGATTTTCAGCCGTGCCTCGCCAACTCGCAAGGGGTCGATGAAATCGTCGATCTTGCAGGTGCGGATGGCATCGGTGGACGGCTGCGCATACCATTCGAGTGCGACACGGTTGGCGTAACGGATGTGACCGTCGGCGCCGACATGGACGATCAGGGCGGGGACGTTCTCGGTGACCAGTTGATGCTGCTCGAGGCTGTCCCGCAGCGCCTGTTCCGATTTCGCGCGCAGCCGCCACTGCCGGGCGAGACCCAGGCCGAGTCCGACGATCAACAGGTTGAGCCCGGCGGCGACTACGCTGTAGTACAGCGCATTGTTCTTCCAGCCGGCCAGAAACTCGACCGGGTCGCGTGCCACGGTCACCACCAGTGGCATTGCGGCGACCCGCCGATAGCTGATGCTCCGCGAAGTCCCGTCCGTGATTCCGCTCCCTTTGAAGCTTCCGCTCGGCGCTTGTGAAAGATAGCGCGTGAACAACAGATTCGATCTGACGTCGCGACCGGCAAACTCGTCCGCGTTCGGCGCCCGCAGCAAAATCTTGCCGTCGTCGCGGTAAAGCGTCACTGTGCCACGCTGCCCCACGTCCAGCGACCGAAAGAACTCCTGGAGGATATTGTAGTCGAGGCCCACGAAGACGACACCGCCAAAGCGTCCATCGGCCGCCAGAAAGGCCCGGCTCACGGCGATAAAGCGACCTTGAGGAGGAACGCGGGAGATAAGTGGGACGTCGATGAAGAGACCACGGCTGGGGTCATCCCGCTGGACCGTGTAGTAGGTCCGGTCGGCGAAGTTCATCGTCCGGCCGGGCACCTGGCTGCCCATGGTGTCGCCCAGCATGTTTCCGTCAGCATCGAGAACCACGATCGATTTTGCCGCAGGATACGGCGCCACCCTGCGTTTCAACTCAGCGATCAGGGCCGGATTGCCGGCCGACAAGAGCGACGGTTTCTGCTTCAGCGCATCGATGGTCGTGCTCAGCAGAAGGTCGACGCCTTGCATGTTGCGCAACATGTATTCTTCGAGGGCGCGGGCGAGATCGCCGTTCGCGGCTTCGATCGTCCGATAGGTCTCCCAATAGTTCCCAGAGAGCATGTGCGCCACGAACGCATCACACAAGATCGCCAGCACGAGGCTGCTCAGGACGATGATGCCGGGAGCCCAGCGGCGGTCCATCCCGGACCCGGGTTCGACCCTGGTCAACGCGCCAATGATGCTCCTCTGCCCCGGACCGCGCCGATGGTCGGCTGTCGCTTTGGTTTGATCCAACATGGCGCTAGAGATGGGCGGGCAGGTCTATTGTGAACTGATCGTCGCGGGAGCTAAATCGCCTGAAGCTTTGCTGAACTCGGCGCCTCGAGGCTAACGCCTCGCGAGACACTCGGGATATTCCGGTAGCACGTTTTGCCGTGAGATGTCATCGGATGTTTGAGAGCCCCGAAGCAGCACCTTGGGAGGGCACGGCGTGCCGGACAGCTACCTTTCTACCGCGCGCCCCTCATGCGGAAGTCAAATCGAAAACTCCACTGATTACCGGCCTTCTATTTACCTGCCTTCGCCTTGCGCGCGTCTGATATCACCTGGGTGAACTGGTCCATCGTCAGCACGCCGGGCACGCGGAACTTGCCGACGATGAAGGACGGCGTGCCGCGGAAGCCGAGACCTTCGGCCTGCGCGTGGTTGCGCTTGAGCAGCGCATCGATGCTGTCGGCCTTGTCCTTGAGGTCGCGCTTGGCGCGGTCGACGTCGATTCCCGCGCCGGCCAGCAGCTCGTCGATGCGCGGCTCGGTCAGTTTCGAGGCAACGCCCATCATGGCGTCGTGGGCCTGCAGGTACTTGTCCTGGAACTTGCACGCCAGCGCCATGCGGGCCGCAACCACCGAGACCGGTCCGAGGATCGGCCAGTCCTTCAGCACCAGCCGCACCTTGCCGTCGTCCTGCACCACCTGCCGCAGCTCCGGCTCGAGCCTGCGGCAATAGGGGCATTGATAGTCGAACCATTCGACGATCGCGATGTCGCCGTCGACATTCCCGGCGACCGGGATGTCCGGGTCGCGCAGCACGGAGGCCTCGTCCGGCTCCTCGGCCGCACCGGCGCCCGGCGCCGCCGCGAACACGGACGCGCCGGCGAGCAGGCCCAGCATCCGGCGCCGGCTGTGGGTTGATCCAACGCGATCGATCGATTTCTGCATGTCGTGCCTCGCATCGGCCCGCATCCCGCTGTCGATCAGAACACGGACAAGTTACGCGCCAACATATAGAGCGCCACGGCAATAATGACAGCCGCAAAGACGACGTTGAGAGCCCCGCGCCGCGCCGACAGATGCCGGGCCAGCCGCGTGCCGGCCAACCCTCCCGCGATGCCGCCTGCAACGAACAGACCGGCCAGGCGCCAGGAGACCAGGCCCGACCAGGCATAACTCGAGGCCGTGGTCATGCCGAACGCGGTGACCGCGACCAGCGAGGACGCGACCGCATTGATGATCGGCATGCCGGTCGCGAGCATCAGCGCCGGCACGATCAGGAAGCCGCCGCCGATTCCGAAGAAGCCCGACAGCGTGCCGGTCGCCAGGCCGAGGCCCAAGATCGCCGGCATGTTGCTGCGGTCCATTTTCACGTCGGCGAGGCCGATCCTCGCCCGCGTCTTCAGCATCAACGCCGCGATCAGCAACATGATCAGGGCGAACAACGCAAGCAGCCGCTGCCCGTCGACCATCTTGCCGAGCAGTGAGCCCAGCAACGCGCCGACGATCCCGGCCGCCGCAAAGGTGAGCGCGCAGGACCACACCACGGTGCCGCCGCGCGCATGATTGGAGAGATTGATGCCGGCGTTGAGAGCGACCGCGATTGCGCTGGTGCCGATCGCGACATGCGGCTCGGGCACGCCGACCACATAGACCATCAGCGGCACTGCGAGGATCGATCCGCCGCCGCCGACTAGACCGAGCGAGAACCCGACCAGCGCTCCCGACGCCAGTCCGAGGCCGCCTTGCATGGCAGAAAGAATCAAAACCGAGGATCCGATTGCAGCACGGGACCCATCTTGGCCGCGCTGATCGGCCCGTCAATGTTCCCATCACGATCCGGCAAGCGCCATCAGCGTGCCGGTCATGGTGGCGATCAGGCTTTCGGCATCCGCCTGCACCGCGAAGGCGCGCGCCTCGCAGACCGTGATCGTGCGTCCGGGCTTGACGACGCCGGCGCGGAACACGAACCGCTCACCCTTCGCCGGCGCCAGCAGATTGGTCTTGAATTCCACGGTCAGGATGCCGGCGCCTTTTGGCATCAGCGTGAAGGCCGCCATGCCGCAAGCATTGTCGAGGCCGGCGGTGATGATGCCGGCGTGGACGAAGCCGTGCTGCTGCGTGAGCTCGGCACGATAGCCCATCGCCAGCTCGATCTCGCCGGGCTCGAGGCGGGCGATCGTGATGCCGAGCGTACGCATCGCCGGCTGCGCGTCGAACACCGCCATGGTCGTCGCGCGAAAGTCGGGATTCTTCGGCTCGAAGCGTGGCATGACCCGTGGCTCACGCCATCGCCAGCTCAGGCGCGACGAGCTGCTGCGCCGCGCAATCGCGAATCGTTTCGCTGAAACTCACCGCGCGACGCTCCCGGCGATCCAGATGCACGCCGGTGATTTCGCAGATCGCCGCGAGCTCGCCGGTCTCGGCGTTGCGCATCTCATGCCGGAAGCGGATCGACTTGTCGCGAAGCTCGAGCAGAAAGCTCCGGACTTCGACGATGTCGCCCGCCAGCAATTCCCGCTTGTAGGTGATGTTCTGCTGTACCGCCGCCATGCCGCGGCCGCTCTCGCGCAAATAGGCCGGCGTCAGCCCGAGGCGGGCGAAGAAATTCCAGTTGGCCTCATCGAACTTGCCGACGTACCACATGATGTTCATGTGGCCGATGTGGTCGCAGTGCCACGGATAGACCGTGCCGCGATAGGTCGCCTCGCCCGTCACCAGCCGCCTCCTGCCCTCTTTCACGATTGATACGGTAGCGTATCACGACCGTGTCGGGTTAGCAATACGGTACCGTATCAAAGACTAGGCGAGGCGTTCATGACGGCCGGAGACAAAGGCGAAGCGTGGATCGAGGCCGGCTTTGCCGAGCTGGCGCGCTCCGGCATCGAGGGCGTGCGCGTCGAGGTGCTGGCGAAGAGCCTCGGCGTCACCAAAGGCGGCTTCTACCGCCGCTTCCGCGACCGCGCCGCGCTGCTCCAGGGCATGCTCGAGCGCTGGACCGCGGGACGCATCGCCGCGATCGAGCGCCATACGAGCCTCGACGGCGAGACGGCGCGCGAGCGGCTCGGTGCGCTGATCCGGCTCTATTCCGAACGCATGAACACCGAGGGGATGGCGATCGAGCTGGCGGTCCGGCAATGGGCCCGCGCCGACGAGACGGCGGCCGACGCGGTATCGCAGGTCGACGCCGCACGGCTGAAGAACGTGGCGCAGCTCTACCGCGCCGCGGGCCTGCCGAGCGAGGAGGCGGACGCGCAGGCGTTCCTGTTCTATTGCTTCATCTTCGGCCAGAGCCTGTTGTTTCTGGACCGCGGCCAGCGCAAGCGCGCGCAGCTCGTGTCCAAATCGGCCGAGAAGCTCGTCGGCGAAGCGCCCTGACGCAACCGACCGATCGCGCGGCCGGCCGCGTCCTTGCTCGTCCGATCAGGCCGCGCCCTTCAGCCGCTTGTTGCATTCGGAGTAGTAGCCGCCGCCCTTCTCGATCCACTTCAACCCGCCATTGGCGTTGCTCGCCTTGTTGGCGTTGTACTGGTCGACACAGGTGTGCATGCGGCCCTTGCCGGCGCTCTCCTTGGCATATTTCGGATCGACCGCCGACGGGAAGACCGCGTTGCCGGTCGCAGCCGGCGCAGGTGCCGGCGCTGGCGCCGCTTCTTTCTTGGCTTCGGTGGCCGGCGCGGCATTCTTCTTGTTCTCGGTTGGCGCAGCCGGAGCCGCGGGCGCGGCGGTGGTGGTCGTCGCGGCAGGCGTCGCTTCAGCACCGCAATTGGCCTTGCGGTAGTCGTTCCATTTCATGCCGTTCAGCGTGCCATCCGTCTTGGCCTGCTTGTACTTCGCGCTGCACTCCTGCATGGTCAGCGCCTGGGCCGGCGCGGCCGCAAGTGCCGCGAGGCCCGAAAGGGTAACCGCACATAACAACGTGACTCGGAAGCTCATCCTTGTCCTCCCTGACGACGGGGTCAAAACGGGCGTCATCCTAGCCGAGTCGGCGCACACGGCAAGGTGACGATCGAGCAGACGCATTGCACACCTGCTCGCTTTATTCATCTGCCGTTCATGCGGAGGGCGCGACGTTGCGCGCCTTTCTTCCTTCCATAGGTGTCCTCCCCATGATGACCATCGCTTGCCGCGCGGCCGCCGCCGCCGCCATCTCGTTGCTGCTCGCCGGCTCCGCTTTCGCGCAGGCCCCCGCCTCGCCGGCGCCGGCCGCGACGCCCGCTCCCGCCAAGGCCAGCAAGGCCCACAGCCCCGAATCCCTCGAATGCTCCAAGCAGGCCGACGACAAGGGCCTGAAAGGCAGGGAGCGCAAGAAATTCCGCAAGGAATGCATGAAGGAGGCCAAGGGCGCCGCGCCGAAGCAGTGAGGCTACCTCCTCTCCCCTTGTGGACCGCCGCAAGGGGAGAGACAAAAGGGCCCGCATTGCTGCACCTGCGCTGGCGCATTTGTTCGCGATGGCCGGATTTGCCATAAGACGGCGTGAAGCAGATCCTGGCATCGATGGGACTGGCCGTCCCCACCCGCAGCAAGGCCCTGAGCGCGCTCGAGACGCTCGCCATCGGCACCGTTGGCGGGCTCTTTTTCCTCCTTTTCAATCTTCCAGGTGGGCTGATCACCGGCGCGATGGCCGCGACCGGGATCGCCGCGATCGCCGGCCGGCCGCTCAGTTTGCCCGCGCATGTCACCCAGGGCGTGCTGGTGGTGCTCGGCATCTCGCTCGGCGCGGTGGTCTCGCGGCAGCTGATCCAGCATGTCAGTGCCTATCCCTTGACCATCTTCCTGCTGGCACTCGCGACCTTCTGTTCGACCTTCGGCTCGAGTGTCTATCTGCAGCGCATCCATGGCTGGGACCGCACCTCGGCGTTTCTTGCCGGCAGCCCGGGCGCGCTGTCGCAGATCACCATTCTCGCGGTCGAGCGGGGCGCCGACCTGCCCGCCATCGCCGTGGTACAGACCGTCCGTGTCATCATCCTGACCGCGGCGCTTCCGATGCTGCTGGCGCTGACCGGGGTGGCACCGGCCTCTTCGCCCGGGCTTGCGACAGCGGCGGCCTCGCCGCTCGGCCTGTTCGAACTGGTCGCGGGTTCGCTCGCGGTGGCGCTGCTGCTGCGTATGCTCAAATTTCCGGCGAGCTGGATGTTCGGCGCGATGATCGCCTCCAGCGTGCTCCACGGGATGGACCTCGTCGAGGGCGGCGTGCCGGCCTGGGTGCGGGGCGTGGCCCTGGTCGGGGTCGGCGCCCTGATCGGCAGCCGGTTCGCACGGATGCGGCCGAAGGTGCTGCTCGGCCATATCAACGCGGCGCTGGGCTCGTTCGCCGTCGCGATCACGGTGACCGCCGTCTTCGTCACGCTGATCGTGCTGACGACGCAGGTGCACCCGTCCGACATCATGGTGGCGTTCGCGCCGGGTGCGATGGACGCCATGCTGGCGCTGGCGCTGACCCTGCACATCGACCCGATCTTCGTCGGCGCGCATCATCTGTCGCGCTTCGTGTTCGTCACCATCGCCACCCCCGGCATCGTCCATTTGTTCGGACGGCCGCAGGACGACGTCGACGATTAGCCGGCCCCGTCAGCCAGCCTTGACGGATCGGGTGATGCCCCAGGCCGCGACCGCCGCCATCAGCAGCGAGATCAGCGCGTTGTAGCCGGCGAGCGAGATGCCGAGGAAGCGAAACTGCACGACGTCGCAGGGCACGACCTTGACCTTGTCGAGCTGGTCCAGAAGGCTCCCGGCGCTGCCGAAATTGCCGAAACTGCCGGTGCAACTGGTCGGCCCGGGCCAGAACCCCCATTCGACGCCGGCATGGTAGGCACCAAAGGCGGCGTTGCCGAGCGCCGCCAGCGCGATCAGGGCAAACACCAAGACGAGCAGGCCGCGCGGGCCGCCCCGCGCCGCGACCAACGCGCTCAGGGCCGAGACGGGGATGATGGCATAATAGGCGTAGCGCTGCTCCAGGCACATCGGACAGGGCGCGATGTCCAGCACGAGCTGGAAGAACCAGGCGCCGGCGATGGTCGCGGCTGCAATGACCAGAATGATGAGCGCCGCCGTCGTCACGGAGCCGACATCGCCGCGCACCGCACGCGGCAGGGCTGAGGTTTCCGCTGTCACTCGCGTCTCCCGGCCAAGTTGCCGTCAGCGTCCTATCCTCCAGGCAGCAAGCTGTCGAGGCGGCGGAAAATCACATCCGCGCGGGTTGACCCCTCTCGGCCTCCCGCTATAGTCCGCCGCGCTTCGCGGACCCGTTCGGCCCTGCCGCTCGGAGGCATGCGAATGCCCCTGTGGCGGAACTGGTAGACGCGCTCGACTCAAAATCGAGTTCCGCAAGGAGTGCTGGTTCGATTCCGGCCAGGGGCACCATCCAGGCTGTTCAGGCCCGTTCTAAGGCGTCCGCAACCGTCCGCGCGGTGCTCGGAAACCCTTGAAAAATAGGCACTTCCGCGTACATCGGTGTTCGTCACCGTTTGTTCTCCTCCGCTCGCAGCCGGCCGATTTGTTGGTATTTTTGTTGGTATCGTGTTGGTATCGGGAGAACAAACGTTCACGGCGATTTTCGCTATTCCGAACGAGGGAATTGAGCAGATGGTCCGCAAGAGCGATGACGCGTCCACCAATCCCGAGCAGATCAGGACCGACGTCGACTGCCGCGCCGCCCGACCGAAATTCGACAAGGGCGCGTGGAGTCCCGCCAAGATTTCCGACGTGACCGGCGGCGGTCTCTATCTCTTCGTCACGCCGGACGTGCGCAAGCCCGGCGACGCTGCCTCCAAGCTCTGGCGGATGGGCTATCGCTTCCACGGTCGGCAGAAAACCTACTCCATCGGGCCGTACGGCAACGGCAACGATGGCACGTTCTCGCTCGCCGACGCGCGGCGCGAGCGCGACAAAGCCAAAGACCTGCTCAAGGACAGCAAAGACCCGAGCACCGAGAAGCAGCTCGACAAGCACAGGCAGGCGGCCGCCCGGCCTTTCGAGCAATGGGCCGACGAGTGGCTCGCGAAGAAGAAGGTGGAGAAAGTCAAACGCGGCAGGATCGTCGCGGTGCGCAACCCCAAGACCATCGAGGTGCTCGAGCTCCGCGTCGGCTACATCAAGGATCGCTTCGGCAAGCTGTGCAGGCAGGACATCAAGCGTCCAGACGTGCTCGCCTTTATGCGTTCATATGAAGCCGAGGGGAAGCTGGAAACCCGCGATCGCGTGCGCAGCATCGGTGAGCAAATCTGCGACTACGCCGATGTCGAAGGCGACGGCTACAATCCATTCCGCAACCTGAATGGGCAAATGATGGCCAACATCTCGACGCCGCGTCCCGGCGTCACCGAATCACGCGACGTGACGCGCGTCTTCAAGCTCATCAGCGCGCCGTGGACGAGAGCGAGGTTTGGTGATGTTGTTGGCCTTGCCTTGCGCTTCGATGCGCTGACCATTCCCCGCCCCGGCATGGTCAATGAAATGGAGTGGAGCGAAGTCGATTGAGATGCCAAACGCTGGACCGTTCCAGCCGCAAAAATGAAGACCGGTTGGGACCATGTCGTACCTTTGTCACGGCAGGCACTCGCAATCCTGCGCAGCGTTCAGAAGCTGACCGGCCATCGCCGGTACACGTTTTCCTGCTCGAAGGACGCGCCGCTATCGAACAACAC
>NZ_JAFAVV010000460.1 GCF_019242285.1 Bradyrhizobium sp. | reverse complement strand
CTGCGACGGCAGGCCGGTCATTGTCTCCTGCGGCGAGAACTCAGGCTTTAAGCTCACGCCCGACGCGCTCGAGCAGGCGATCGGGCCGCGGACGCGCTGGCTGATCCTGAACACGCCATCCAATCCGACCGGCGCGTTTTATTCGGCCGCCGAGATGACAGCGCTCACAACGGTTCTGCTGCGGCATCGCCACGTCGCGTTGATGACCGACGACATCTATGAGCACATCCGGTTCGACGGTCGCGAGGCGGTTTGTCCGGTCGCGCTCGCGCCGGAGCTGCGTGAGCGCACACTGCTGGTCAATGGCGTTTCCAAGACCTATGCGATGACCGGCTTCCGGATCGGCTACGGCGCCGGACCGAAGGCGCTTACCGCGGCGATCAACGTGATCCAGTCGCAGACGACCTCCGCCGCGGCGGCGATGAGCATGGCCGCGGCCACAGCCGCGCTCGAAGGCGATCAGAGCTTCATCGCCGAGGCACGCGCCGCGTACCAGGCGCGGCGCGATCGCGCCGTCGCGTTGCTCAACACGATCGATGGCCTGAGCTGCCGGACACCTGACGGAGCCTTCTACGTCTATCCCTCGTGCGCCGGGCTGATCGGCCGGACCACCGCCGACGGGTGCCCGCTCAAGAACGACGTCGACGTTGCGCTCTATTTTCTCGAGCAGGCCGGCGTCGCGGTGCTGGACGGATCGGCCTACGGCCTCTCGCCCTACCTGCGCCTCTCCATCGCCACCTCGCTGCAGGCGATCGAGATCGCCTGCGCGCGAATGAAGCAGGCCAGCGATGCCTTGCGACGATGATGTACCCGAGGAGATCAGCATGAAGTTCGCTGCGACCATGAGCCTCGCCACCGCTCTCGCCGGTATGCTGGTGGGCGCCGCGAACGCCGACCAGCTCGCCGACATCAAGGCGCGCGGCAAGCTGATTTGTGGCACGCTCGGCACGGCGGAGCCGTTCTCGTTCCAGCATCCGCAGACCCGCCAGATCGTCGGCTACGACGTCGATATTTGTCAGAAAGTCGCCGACTCGCTCGGCGTGTCGCTGGAGCTCAAGCCGATCGCCGTCGAGGCGCGCATTCCCGAGTTGATACAAGGCCGCGTCGACATCCTTGCGGCAAACCTCGGCTATACGCCCGAGCGAGCCCAGCAGATCGATTTCTCCTACTCCTATTTCGTCAGTCAGCAGAAGGTGATGGTTACCAAGGAGTCCGGACTGACGACGCTCGACCAGCTTGGCGGCAAGAAGATCACCGCGCTGAAGGGCTCGACATCCGAGCAGGGTGTGCGCCGTCTCATTCCCACGGCGGAGACGGTGACCTTCCAGGACACGTCTGCGGCCTATCTCGCGCTGGTGCAGGACAAAGTCGACGCGTTCTGCGCCTCGGAGCTGCTTCTGGTGAAATTGCGCCAGCAGAGCGCCGCGCGGGTTCCGCTGGCCATGATCGAGGCATCGCTGTTCGTCGAACCTTGGGGACTGGGATTGCGCAAGGGCGAAACCGCGTTGAAGGACCACGTCAACGGCGTGCTGGCCAAGCTGAGCGCCTCGGGCGAGATCGACCAGGTCTTTTCCAAATGGCTGGGCGAAGGCACCGTCTTCAATATCAAGCGCGACTTCGCAATCGAAGAGATCAAAGGCTGAGGCGCCGGCGCGCGCCGCGGCCCTCGCCGGGGGGCGCCGAGCCAATGGGCCATATGTTCGATCTGCGCGGCATACTTGGCGGCCAGTATCTCGACTGGTTCCTGATCGGCATCGCAACCACGCTGGCGCTTGCCGCCGCGGCGTGGTGCGTTGCGATGAGTGTCGGTGTTTTGCTGACAGTCGTGCGGATGATCCCGTTTCCGCCGTTCGGCTGGCTCGTTTCGCTCTACGTCGAATATCACCGCAACGTGCCGCTGCTGGTACAGATTTTCGTCTGGTATTTCGGGGTGCCCTCCCTGCTGTCGCGCCCTGCGCGACAATGGATCAACGCCCATCACGGCGAATTCCTGCTCGCCATGGTGGCGCTCGGGCTCGCCAGCGCCGCCTATGTCAGCGAGGACCTGCGCAGCGGGATCCGCGCGATTCCGCGGGCGCAGTACGAGGCCGCGCGCTCGATCGGCCTCGGCTATCTGCGCACGATGGCTTACGTGGTGCTGCCGCAGGCAATGCGGATTGCGATCCCGCCTTTGATCAACCAGACCCTGCTGCTGTTCAAGAACACCAGTCTCGCCATGGCGATCGGCGTCGGAGAGCTGACCTATCGTACGCGCGAGGTCGAAAGCTATACGTTCAAGGCGTTTGAGGCCTTCGCGGTTGCGACGGTGATCTATCTCGTCGTCTCTTTCGGCATCATGGCGCTTGGCGGATTGGCCGACCGCCGCCTCAAGCTCGAGTTGCGCTGATGCTCGCCATCATCGCGGACAACTGGCTGCTTTTTCTCATCGGCCAATACCCGCATGGACCGATCGGCGGCCTTGCGATGACGCTGTTCATGGCCATGACCGCGCTGGCGCTGTGCTTTCCCTTTGCGATCGCGATCGCGCTGGCGCGACTCTGTCCCTATCGCTGGCTGCGCGCGCCGGCGACGGCGATCGTCCACACCGTCCGCGGTCTGCCTCTGATCATGTTCATCTTCTGGACCTATTTCTTCTCGCCCGTGGTCCTCGGCCGCGCGGTGGGCGGTGTCGAGACGCTGGTGATCGCGCTTGTGGTCTACGAGGCGGCGTACCTGTCC
>NZ_JAFAVV010000420.1 GCF_019242285.1 Bradyrhizobium sp. | reverse complement strand
TTGAATTTTTATCGGGCGGGAAAAACCCTCCGCACACCCATCGACCAGTACGTGAAGCGGGTCTCGCAATGGCTAAGCCAAGGGTTCGTCTTCGATCACGGCGGCTGGCATGACAATTGGTACGATCTGTTCATCAAGTTTGGCCAGTCCAACGTTCAGCCCATGCGTGAGCAGGAATGGGACTTTTTCGCTGGTCTCAATTGGGACCCGGCACGGGTGCTGATCAATGACGAAAACGAGCCTGTCTGGCCGCGAGGAAAGGTGAGTCCTGCGGAAAAATGGAAGCTCTACAAACCCTATTTCAAAGATGTTCTCTACCCGCGTATGCGCCATTATTTCCCGCGGCATACGCTGGGATTTGGCACGCCTGATTGGGATGGAGTGGCCACCGCTTTGCATATGGATTGGTGGCCGGCCGATAAAAACACGCTGCTACGATTGCATTACTATCCCAGTCAAGGCGATGAAGGGATCTGGAAAATCGATCCCCTTCAACGCCCGCAGCTTGATAGCATGATGAACAAGGTTGCTGGTCTGCAAAACCATCTGAAGATCCCAGTTATCTATTTTCAGGAATATGGTGTTCACTGGAACCATCCTAACCGGAGCGCCGCGCTTCAGAATATCCGCAAGGCGATCCAGGCGCGCGGCTGGCCTTGTGCCGTATGGTCGGCAAGCATCAATCCCGCGGCAGCCGATTCATTTTTGGTGGTGTCCCTCGACGAACACGGGCTCTGGCGGCCGGTGGAAAGCGCTCTCGGCGCGTTCGGAATCGATTGAATAGGCGAAAGACAAGCTGGCAGCATTCGGAAGCAGAAAAGTATTCGACTTTCACGGACTGGTCCGAGACTCGGGACGACACCGGCGGCGGCAAGCTGTTTACTAACTACCCGCTTAACTAAACTAGGAGGAATGATGTCTGCTGCAAAGCTTATCCGTCGCAGCTTCGCCATTCTGTCATGCACGGCACTCTCGTCCGTCAGCCATTTTGCCCCGCGCGGCGCGCCTCGGAAGTGCGAGTGATTTCCTGCTCAGGACAAGGTGTTCCATGGCCCGTGTGCTTCTGCTCTTGGCGCTCACGCCGGAGGCGCAACTGCAATCTTAGATTGCCCGGCTCGAGTCGTATTAAATAAGGTCAATTCCCTTGCTGCAACCGGCACTGATGCCAGGAGCTCCTGACTACACATGAAAAAGTTGTTCTTGATGGTTCGGCGATGCTCGCCGATTGTCGTCTGTCTTGCGATCCTTCGCCTTGCATTCGCCGCCAGCCCCGCGGCGGCGCAGCAGGTGTGGTTCGCGCCGCCCGACAATATGGATCGAGGGGCCCGCACCTTTAACCACGACTTTCCGCAGCTGTTCGATCCCAACCCCGCGTGGGACCCGAAGATCGACGTGTTCAAGATATCGCCGAAGATGGGCTCCACGATCGGCCCCGCCGACGAGTTGACCCGCATCAACGCATTCCTGAAGGAGCGGCATATCGCGCTTGCCGTGGACGTCGGCGCAATGCAGGTGGACAACGCCAACCCGGTTCCGGGCGAGTGCGGCTACGGCGTGGAGGGGATGGTCCGGCCCGGACGCAACGCCATACAGTTCAAGCGTCTGAAGGAGCTCGGGATGGACATCCGGTACGTGACGATGGATGAGCCGCTGATCTTCGGCCACTACTACAACAAGAAGAATGCCTGCGGCTATTCGATCGACGAGGTCGCGCGAAGGGTCGCCGCCGCCCTCGCCGAGATCCGGCAATACTATCCGGACGTGCGCATCGTCGACTTCGAAGCGCGCAAAGCATGACCGCGGCGCAATGGAACGCGGACTTCCCGAAGTGGCTCGAAGCCTATCGACGCGCTACGGGACATCCGCTCGACGCCATCGTGTACGACCTGGACTGGCGCCCGTCCTGGTCAGAGGTCGTCATTCCGGGCATCCGCGTCGCGCACCAGGCCGGGATTCGGGTGGGCATTGTTCTCGACGGTGCCGGCAAGTCCGATGCGGAAGCCGTGGCGGACTATAAAAAGAACATGGCATCCGTGGCTGGCCTCCATGCGCCGTTTGATTTCGTCGTCATCGCGAACTGGACGCCGCATCCCGCAAACGACCTTCCGCAGTCGGACCCCAATTCGTTTACCGGCGTGCTGCATTACTATAATGCCACATATCACCCGTCTGCCCGCAATTGCTTCATCACGCACGATCTACACCGCCGTAACAGAGAACTGAGAGGACTCTGACAATGATGGAGACCATGCTGTAATGAAGAAGGGGATCCAAAAATTACCGATGTTACGGACTTCCTTGCTGATCATCGTCTGTCTTCTGGCGCTCCTTTCGCCCATCGCCGGCGGTCCGGCGATGGCTCAGCAAATCTGGTTCAACATGACGAATTACAACATGCCAGGGGGCGTCGATGGCCCGCAGGGCTGGAGAAAGTTGTTCGACGATCCGAACGCGCCGTGGCCGGATTTCATGAATCACGTTCAGGTGGTCGCTGCAGCGGGCATCATGCAGGTCCCCGACGATGTGCTCGCCAAGATGTTTGTCAAACTGAAGCAAAAGCACATCAGCTTCGCGATGGAGAGCCTCGCCCAGAGTTGGGTTCATGAGCCCGAATGCGGCCATGGCGTGGAAAGCTATTACGATCCTCCCGGAGCGAGAAAAGTCGCTGAGAAGATCAAGGCGGCAGGTGGTCAGATCGACATCGTCGCGATGGATGAGCCGCTCTATTACGGCCGCTACTATAGCGGTCGGGATGCGTGTCACAGCTCAATTGAAAATGTTGCCGAGCGTGCCGCCGCGATCTTGCGTGAGTATCAGAAGGTCTTTCCAAACGTAGTGATCGGCGACATCGAGCCCTTTCCGGCCATCACCAGCCAGTCAAATTGGCAAAATGAATATTCAGTGTGGATGCAGGCTTTCTCGGCCGCCAGCGGGCAGAAGCTCGCCTTTTTGCAGTCGATATCAACTGGCGAGGCGGAACGGGAGGACCGCGCCCTGCCGATTTGCAGCAAAGCCTTCGCCAAATCGCATATCCCACACCGTCGAACCGACCGCCTTGGCATAAAGGCCGTTTGTGCCGCCGAGCGCCTTTATGCCCCCGACGCCGAATTCGAGCACATAGGAAAACGCCAGCGTCAGCAGGCGAATACCAGCGGGCTAAGATTCCAGCGGAACGGCAGATATCCGACGGCGCTCGCCGCCGCAGCGGCAAGTGTTGCGCCCACGAGCATGCCGACCCTCGGGCTGATGCCGTAAGTCGTGGCAAGATAAGTCGAGACGTAACCGCCAATGCCGAAAAACGCCGCGTGCCCGAACGAGACCTGGCCGACAAGCCCGCCAATGATATTCCAGGCGACGCACAGATACATCCAGGTCAGCAAGGCGACCGCAATGGAGATCGCGTAGGGGCCCGAGAATTGCAGCACTGCGGCCGTTGCCTGCCACGATGATCAAGATGCTGACCGTGATCTGCCGATCGATGCGCGACCGAAGCCAGCTCATGCGTTGCTTCCACGACCGAACAGGCCTCGCGGCCGGAGCAGCAGCGCGGCGCCAAACATCATGGCGTCCCACTCGAACTCATCAATCTCATGGGTCGGCACAATAAGCTTGTGCAAGGTCGATGGGACACAGGCAAGACCTTCGAGTACAAGTTCGATGTGAATGTGACTGAAGTGTTCGGCTGCTTCGTCCGCTTTCGCCAAGGCTTCTATGTGCTTGGCTTTGCGGTGGAGAACGGGGACGTTCTGTCCGGCAATGACGAATTGCAGGAACGGGGTTGGCTCGCCCCTCGCGACCTACTTGGTCCCAATCCGCAGTTCGGGAAAAGGCAGCTCTGAACGGGCTTGCCTAGACCCGAAAGACCCGTTCTCGAAGCGTTGCCAGCGCTTTAGCGCTTTTGCTGGACGCCTATGGAGGAAGGGCTCCTGAGGGCACTTACGAACTGGCGCTCCCAAGCCAGAAACACACCCCTGAAACTTCTAAAGAGAAAATAGAATAGCTAAGGGGTGCATTGAGCCCTCGAGGCCGTTCCGCCTCCTCACGGAGTACGATGGGCCATCACCACCATCATTACAAATCCTCAAAGTTACAACTCATGACAACCGTTATCGGTTTGCACGAGCAATACGCTCTCGCGCCGCCGCTGGACTTCAAGTCCGCCATGGATAGGCACTGGACGGATACGCTCCAAATGCCGTCATCACCAGCCTTACGCTCTCTTTGGGAGACCATGGGCAGGGCTTTTGTACGATCAATCATCGCCCTTATTGATGAGCGTGACACGCCTTGGAAGGTGCTTCAAGGTCTTCCTCTATTCGACGATCGCTGAACTAACGGCGTCCTTTCGCTTCCACAAGCTTGGACAGCGTAGCCTTTGTTTTTAAGAGATGCTTGGTGATGCTGGCTTCTTCGTCGACAAATCTTGCCGTTGGTACCGGAATCGAGATCGCATGAGGGTTGCCCAAGTGATCTGGCAAAGCCACACCGGCAGCGCAAATCCCAAGGGTGTGTTCTTCTCGATCGAGAGCAAATCCCCGCGCACGCACGTCGTTCAATTCGAACAGAAGATCATTCAAATTCGTGATCGTGCTCGGGGTCCGCCGCTCGAATGAGCGGCCGAGCAGGCGTTCGATCTGCTCGTCATCCAGGGTCGCCAGATAGGCCTTTCCATTGGCCGTGCAATAGAGCGGAAAGGATTCGCCAATCGCCGAGACGGCCCTGAGCCGCTGCGGTCCGATGACCTGGTCGATGAAGGTGGCCCGGTCCTTGCGAATGGCGGCGAGGTCGACAGTTTCCTGCAGATCGCCGGACAGCTTGGTGAGCTGGGGCCGCGCGATCTCAGCAAAATCGGGGCCGGTGGTGCGCGCGAGGCGGAGCAGCGCCGGGCCAAGAACCACCTTGCCGGCAGCGCCGGCCACAAACAGCAGACCCTCGCCTTCCAGCGCGTTGACGATGCGCTGCACGGTCGAGCGGGCAAGGCCCACTCGGCCGGCAATCTGACCGAGGCTAAGACCCGTGGCCTCCTCTTCAACAACCCGAAGGATAGCAGCCGCCCGCGAGATGACCTGGATCTGGTTCTTCTCGGGAGCCGGAGAGCTGCGGCGGACAACAGCGTGCTTTTTCATGATTCTTA
>NZ_JAFAVV010000175.1 GCF_019242285.1 Bradyrhizobium sp. | reverse complement strand
CGCGACCGGTGGCGATTGACTTTGGCGCCGATGTGGACAACGCTCGCGCCACAAGACAGAGACGGGGGCGACATGACATTCCGGAACCGGACGATCTTCATCTCCGGGGCCAGCCGCGGCATCGGCCTGGCCATCGCCTGCCGGCTGGCGAAGGACGGCGCGAACATCGTCCTCGCGGCGAAGACCGCGCAACCGCATGCCAAGCTGCCCGGGACGGTGTTCAGCGCCGCCAAGGAGATCGTCGCCCTCGGCGGCAAGGCGCTGCCGGTGGTCTGCGACATTCGCGACGAGGCGCAGGTGATAGACGCGATCGACAAGACCGTCGCCGAATTCGGCGGCATTGACATCTGCGTCAACAATGCGAGCGCGATAAGCCTGACCACCTCGCAAGCCACCGACATGAAGCGCTTCGACCTGATGATGGGGATCAATACCCGCGGCACCTTCATGGTCTCGAAATACTGCATTCCGCACCTGAAGAAGGCGGCCAATCCGCACATCCTGATGCTGTCGCCGCCGCTCGACATGCAGGCGAAATGGTTCGAGCACTCTACCGCCTATACGATGGCGAAATTCGGCATGAGCCTATGTGTGCTCGGGCTATCGGGCGAATTGCGAAGCGCCGGTGTTGCCGTCAACGCGCTTTGGCCGCGCACCACCATCGCCACCGCCGCGGTCGGCAACCTGCTCGGCGGCGACGCGATGATGCGCGCGAGCCGCAAGCCCGAGATCATGGGCGAGGCCGCCCACGTCATCCTCACCAAACCGTCGCGGGAGTTCACCGGTCGATTCTGCATCGACGACAAGGTCCTCCACGAGAGCGGCGTGCGCGATTTCGAGCCCTATCGCGTCGATCCGTCGGTGCCGCTGATGTCGGATTTCTTCGTACCTGACGACGACGTGCCGCCGCCGGGCGTGACGGTGCAGCCATTGCCTTCGGTCGGCGACGCGCAGAAGACGGGTTAGCCGGCGATAGCGGGAGGTCACCGCCCAACTACGTAAGGCCCGCCTTTCTCCAGCGCGCGCTGATAGGCCGGGCGGGCATGGATGCGCTCGAGGAATGCCATGGCGTTGGGATGGCCCTGGTCGAGGCCGGCGCGCGCGGCTGCCGCTTCCAGCGGAAAGCTCATCTGGATGTCGGCGGCGGAAAATTCGTCGCCCGCGAACCAAGGGCTCTTCGACAGCTCCTCCTCCCAGAACGCCATGTGCTGGCGGAGCTGCGGATTGACGAGCGCGGTCAGGGCCTGGCTGCAGACCTTGCGCACCACCGGACGCAGCAGCGCCGGCGCGCGTTTCGGCATCAATCCGAACAGCAGCTTCAACAGCAGCAGCGGCATCGCCGAGCCTTCGGCATAGTGCAGCCAATAGCAATAGCGCAGCCGCTCCGGCGTCCTTGGCAATGGGATCAGCCGGCCGTCGCCGTAGCTGTCGACGATATATTCGACGATGGCGCCGGACTCGGCGATGGTGTTGCCGGCATCGGTGATGACCGGCGACTTGCCGAGCGGATGGATCGCGCGCAATTCCTTGGGCGCGCGCATGTCGGACTGCCGCTGATAGCGCACGATCTCATAGGGCACCGCGAGCTCCTCCAGGAGCCACAGCACCCGCTGCGAGCGTGAATTGTTGAGATGATGAACTGTCAGCATGATGTCCCCTGCCGGCGCGATGCGAGGGCTGAGCACCTAGCAGGCTGACGGCCGGTTGGCGAAGCTCGCCCTAAGAATAAATCTACCCGGGTAATATTGACCAACGCTTTATGCCCGGATATAAATGGGTGAATCCACACCCAGAGAGTTCCATGTCCAAATCCTTCACCACCTTCCAAGGGCAACGTCGGCTCGCGACGGGCCCTCTGCCCGAGGTCGCGCTCGCCGTCAAACGCGCCGAAAGCCCTCGATCGGAACCGATCCTGATCTTCAGCGATGCGACGGGCCGCGCGATCGATCTCGACCTGCGCGGCGACGAAACCGCTGTGCTGGCCCGGCTTGCCGGGGGCACGCCGGCCGCCGAGGACACCCCGCCGCCCAGCGAGCCGCGCGGCCGCGGCCGGCCCAAGCTCGGCGTGGTCGCGCGCGAGGTCACGCTGCTGCCGCGACACTGGGCGTGGCTCAACGACCAGCCGGGCGGCGCCTCGGTGGCGCTGCGCAAGCTGGTGGATGCCGCCCGCCGCGGCAATGGCGATGCCGACCGGCAGCGCGCGGCGAGGGATGCCGCCTATCATTTCATGTCGGCGATGGCCGGCAATCTGCCCGACTTCGAGGAGGCCATCCGTGCGCTGTTCGCCGACGACCGCCGCCGCTTCGCCGAGTTGATCGCGCCCTGGCCGGCCGACATCCGCGATCATGCGGTCAGGCTCGCCTTCGACGGTCATGCCGGATAATTGATCCTTGAATGCCGGCCGCCGGGCTGGTTGAATGACAGGGATCATATCAAATACCCCGCCAGGGAGGCCCCGTGAGCAAGACCCCGCAATTCCTGTTCGATGTCGGCAGCCCGAACGCGTTCCTCAGCCACGAGGCGATTCCCGCGATCGAGCAGCGCACCGGCGCGAGGTTCGACTATGTGCCGGTGCTGCTTGGCGGCATCTTCAAGGCCACCAACAACAAATCGCCGGCCGAGACGCTCGCCGGCGTCAGGAACAAGCCGGAATTCATGGCGCTCGAGACCGAGCGCTTCGTCAGGCGCTACAAGGTCGACCCCTATGTCCGGAACCCGTTCTTCCCGGTCAACACGCTGAACCTGATGCGCGCCGCGATCGCCGCTCAGCTCGAAGGCGTGTTCGACAAATATGTCGAGGCCGCCTTCCACCACATGTGGCGCGAGCCGAAGAAGATGGACGATCCGGAGGTTGCGGTGAAGGCGTTCGACGCCTCGGGCCTCGACGGCGCGAAGCTCCTGGCACGCGCGCAGGAGGCGGACGTCAAGGCCAAGCTGATCGCGAACACGCAAGGTGCCGTCGAGCGCGGCGCGTTCGGCTCGCCGACCTTCTTCGTCGGGAAGGAAATGTTCTTCGGCAAGGAGCAGTTGCGCGAGGTCGAGGAGATGCTGGCGGGCAGGTAGCCGTCATTGCGGATAGCGTAGGGTGGGCTAAGGCGCCAAGCGCCGTGCCCACCGCGACGAGCGGCGACGTGGATGGACGTGGGCACGGCGCTGGCGCGCCTTCGCCACCCTACGCTCCGGTGATGTGGAGAGCACGATGCAAAAACGTAACGCTACGGTCGCCGTGATCGGCGCAGGTGACTATATCGGCGCCGAGATCGCCAGGAAATTTGCTTCCGAGGGTTTTGCGGTGTTCGCCGGACGGCGCAACGGCGAAAAACTTGCGCCGCTCATCGAGGAGGTCCAGGCTGCGGGCGGCACGATCTTCGGCCGCTCGCTGGATGCGCGCAAGGAGGAAGAGATCGCGGCGTTCCTTGCCGATGCCGACAGGCACGCGCCGCTCGAGGTCTGCATCTTCAATGTCGGCGCCAATGTCAATTTCCCGATTCTCGAGACCACCGATCGCGTGTTCCGCAAGGTGTGGGAGATGGCCTGCTGGGCCGGCTTCCTCGCCGGACGCGAGGCGGCGCGATTGATGCTGCCGCGGGGCGGAGGCAACATCTTCTTCACCGGCGCGACCGCGAGCCTGCGCGGCGGCAGCGGCTTTGCCGCGTTCGCCAGCGCCAAGTTCGGCCTGCGCGCGGTGGCGCAGGCGATGGCGCGCGAACTCGGGCCGCAGAACATCCACGTCGCGCACCTGATCATCGATTCCGGCGTCGACACCGCCTGGGTGCGTGAGCGCCGCGAGAAGCTGTGGGGCAAGGAAGCGCTCGACAATCCGGACCTGCTGATGCCGCCGGCCTCCGTCGCCGGCGCCTATTGGCAGCTCTACCAGCAGCCGAAGAGCGCCTGGACCTTCGAGATGGAGATCCGTCCGTTCGGGGAGAAATGGTGAGAGAGCGAATAGTGAATAGGGAGCGGCGAATAGGGGATGGCCGGCCGCCGCTCTATTCGCTACTCCCTATTCGCTTGCCTGCCCAGCAAAGATGAGGAACCCATCTCATGCGCATTCTCGTGGTCGGCGCCGGCGCCATCGACGGCTATTTCGGCGGCAGGATGCTGCAGGCGGGAAAAGACATCACTTTCCTGGTGCGGCCGCGCCGCGCGCAGGAGCTTGCTTCCGCCGGTCTCGTCATCAAGAGCCCGAACGGCGACGTCACGCTGACGAATCCGCCGACGGTGCAGGCGAACGCGATCAGGGACCCTTTCGACCTCGTGCTGCTGAGCTGCAAGGCCTATGACCTCGACGACGCGATCAAATCCTTCGCGCCGGCGGTCGGGCCCGCGACCTCGATCATCCCGCTGCTCAACGGCATGCTGCATCTCGACGCCCTCGACAAGCGGTTCGGCCGCGAGCGCGTGCTCAGCGGGCTCTGCGCCATCGCGGTGACGCTGAACGCGAGCCGCGAGGTGGTCCAGCTCGCGCCGATGCAGTCGCTGACCTTCGGCGAGCGCGACGGCACATCGTCCGATCGCATCCGCGCCATTTCCGAGATGTTGCAGAGCGTTTCCGGCGCCAGGGCCAGCGATTACGTCATGCTCGACATGTGGGAGAAGTGGGTGTTTTTGGCCTCGATCGCGGCGTCGACCTGCCTGATGCGCGCGCCGGTCGGCATGATCCTGGCGTCGCCGGGCGGCAAGGACTTCCTGCTCGGCATCCTCGACGAATGCCGCGCGGTGGCGACCGCCGAGGGCTTCCCGCCGCGTCCGGAAGCGATGCAGCGCACGACCGCGATGCTGACCGCGGAAGGCTCGCCGATGACCGCTTCGATGTTCCGCGACATCCAGGCCGGCATGCCGGTCGAGGCCGACCATGTGGTCGGCGACCTGATCGCGCGCGGCAACGCCGCCAAAGTGCCGGTGCCGCGCCTGCGCACCGCCTACACCCACCTGAAGGCCTACGAAAAGCAGCGCGGGTGATTGCTCACAGCTCGGCAGGAATCGTAGGGTGGGCTAAGCGGCCAAGTACACCAAAGCCTGCCAAGCAAAGGCAGGAGCGTGCCCACCATTCGAAGCCATGCTGTTGATGCAGTGGTGGGCACGGCGCTTCGCACCTTAGCCCACGCTACGGACTGCAGATGGACCTGCCTTAAGTGGGCGGCAGGTGCGCCAGGTAGTGCGCGAGCGCGGTGATCTCCTCCTCGCTCAGGGGATAGGCGACGTCGGACATCACCGCTTGCGTCCCGACCCGCTTGCTCTGCTTGTAGTCGAGCAGCGCCTTGACGAGATATTCCTCGCGCTGGGCGGCGAGGCGCGCCACCGCCTTGGTGCCGGCGAAATTGTCGGTGTGGCAGGAGGCGCAGCGGCGGCCGACTGCGGCCTGCGCGCCCTTCTTCGATAGATCAGGGTTGTCGTCCTGCTCGGGGGGCGCCGGCGGTTTCAATGACGCGAAATAGGCGCCGAGATTGCGCACATCCTCATTGGTGAGCTGCTCGACGATCGGCTGCATCTGCTCGTTCTTGCGCGAGCCGGCGCGGAAGAACACGAGCTGCCATTGCAGATACTGATCGGGCTGCCCGGCGAGCGAAGGAATGTTCTCGGTCTGCGAGATGCCGTTCGCGCCATGACAGGCGCTGCAGACTTCGGCCTTTTCCTTGATCGCTGCGACGTCGGCGGCGCGGGCGAGGGGGCAGCAGGTCAATACCACAATCAACGTCCCAGCCAAGGCGTGCCGCATGTCGTTCCTCCGATATCAACCTGGCAACGCCGCGCCCGCGCTGCGCGATCCTGGTAATGCCGTTTTTTTCAGACGACGCGGCTTGCGTGTCAAAACGAAGGCTGCGGCCACCGCGCGGCAACCGCAGCCCAAGGTCAGGTCGTCAGATCCGTCCAGCCTTACTTCTTGCTGTAGCTGATACGGTAGATGGCGCCGGCCCAGTCGTCGGCGACGAGGATCGCGCCGTCCTTGGCGAGCACGATGTCGTCGGGCCGGCCGAGATAGCCCTGGTCACCCTCGATCCACCCGGACGCGAACACTTCCTGCTTGGCGTTCTTGCCGTCCGGACCGACGATGACGCGCATGATGCGCCCGCCCTGGTACTTGTGCCGGTTCCAGGAGCCGTGCTCGGCGATCAGGATGTTGTTCTTGTACTCGGCCGGGAACTGGTCGCCGGTATAGAACTTCATGCCGAGCGGCGCGACATGGGCGCCGAGGTTGAGCACCGGCGGGGTGAACTCCGAGCATTTGTGGCCCATCGCGAACTTCGGATCGGGCAGGTCACCCTCATGGCAATAGGGGTAGCCGAAATGCTCGCCGATCTTGCCGATCATGTTGAGCTTGTCGCTCGGCTTGTCGCCGCTGATCCAGTCGCGGGCATTCTCGGTGAACCAGTATTTGCCGGTGCGCGGATCGACATCGCCGCCGACGCTGTTGCGCACGCCGAGCGCCCAGACTTCCGCATTGCCGGTATTCGGATCGACCCGGCGGATCTGCGAGACGCTGGTCGGGGGAATGCCGACGTTGAAGGGCGGTCCGAACGGAATGTAGAACCAGCCGTCCTTGTCGACCGCGATGTATTTCCAGCCATGCGCGGCATAGGACGGCATGTCGTCATACACCACCTTGCCGTCGCCGAGATGATCGAGATTGGCTTCGGCGTTCTCGTACTTGATCAGCTTGTCGACCGCGATGACGTAGAGCGCGCCGTCCTTGAAGGTGAGCCCGGTCGGCATGTTCAGCCCCTTGAGGACCGTCTTCACCTCGCGCTTGCCGTCCTTGTCGGCGATCGCATAGACGTTGCCGAGCCCGAACGAGCCGACGAACAGCGTACCCTTGTCGCCCCAGGCCATCTGCCGCGCGGCCAGCACGCCGGACGCCCAGACCTCGATCTTGAAGCCCGCCGGCAGCTTGATCTTCTTGATCAGCGCGTCGAGTTCGGCATCCGACGAACCGGTCGGCGGGCCGGACGGCGGCGCCAATCCCTTCTGCGCCTCGGTCTCGTCGCCGAGGAACCAGTCATCTGGCGGATGGGTCCAGAATTCCTTGTTGCCGGACTCGTAGTGCTTGAGCGCCCGGCCCTTGTCTTTGTCCTGGGCGCCCGCCGCGTTCATGCCTGCAAGCAGGCCGACCGCCGCGAGCGTCAGGACGGATTTATGGAAAGGTGATTTCATTGCGTCACTCCCGTGATGCAGCCGCTGAAGGCCGTGTCTATTTTTGTTGGCGACGTTTTCGAGGGACAAACTTGAAGGAGTCTGTCGAAGGACGATCAGACCTGAAAATGTTAGCACATTCGCGCACGCTGAGAAGCGCGCACGACGAACGTCGCGGGATGGAAGAAAGAATGAGACGACAGGGAAAGTCTCCGCGCCGATCCAGCGCGTGATGAATTCGCGCAATAGCCGTTTGCGCCGCAACATTCGCAGGCCGCGTGAAGGTCGGCTAAAATATCGCCACAATTGCGCATGCCTGCGTGACGCAAGGAGGTGACCGTGCGCGTGCTCGTCCTGGGCGGGACCGGCGTGATCGGCTCGGCCATCGTGAGCGAGCTGGTGGCGCGCGGGCACTCGGTGATCGGCCTCGCCCGATCGGAAGCGTCGGCGCGAACACTCGCGAGCGCCGGCGCGACGCCGCTTGCCGGCGACATCGGTTTGCCCGAGGCGTGGATACGTCGCCTGCCTCACATCGAGGCGGTGATACATGCGGCGTGCGATTTCAGCACGGAGATGGCAGCCGTCGATGGAGGTCTGCTCGACGTGCTGTTGCCGGCCCTCGCGTCGCAGCCGACGCGAGTGAGGTTGATCTATACCGGCGGCTGCTGGCTGTACGGCCCCACTGGCAACGACATCGCCGACGAGGAGACCCCGTTCGATCCGCTGCCGGCCTTCGCCTGGATGGTCTCGCATCTCACGCGCGTGCTGAAGGCCCGCGAAATCGAAGGCGTCGTGATCCATCCCGCCATGGTCTATGCAACCGATGGCGGTGGCGTGTTCACCCGCTTCGCCCGCGACGCCCGCGATGGGCGCCCGATCAGGATCGTTGCAGACGAAGCCATACGCTGGCCGCTGGTGCGTGCGGATGATCTGGCGCGGCTCTATGCGTTGGCGCTGGAACGCGCGGCCTCGGGATCAAGCTATATCGGCGCCGCGATCGACGGCGTCCCGGTCGGCGCGATCGTGCGAGCCTTCGCCAGGCGTTTCGGAACCGGTGAGCCGAAGCTCGACATCGTGTCCGAGGCCGCGATCGCGGCCGAGCTCGGCGCGTGGGCGAGGGGATATGCGCGCGATCAGCTTCTCAGCGATGCCAAGGCAAGGCGCGAGCTCGGCTGGAAGCCACAGCATCTCGATCCGGTCGGCGAGATACTCGCTCTGCATGCCTGAGGAAGCGGCGCGGCAGCTGCTCACGTCGCGAAGTCCGTGCTACCGCATGTCGTCCGCATGCGTTTGAACCGGAGCTGCCTGATGACTGATCGAACCCCTTCGCCCAAGGCCGGCGCCGGCGTCCTGGAATTGCTGAGGCAGTTCCGCACCGACACGGTCGCCGCGGATCAGTATGCAGCGGCTTGCCTTGCCAAGGCACAGGCACTGGAGCCGCGGCTGAAAGCATTCGAATATCTTCCAGTCGACGTGAAGCGGCGACAGGGTCCGCTGTCCGGCATTCCGGTCGCGATCAAGGACATCATCGCGACCTCGGACATGCCGACTACCAACGGCTCGGCGATCTACCGCGACCAGGTTCCCGCCGCCGACGCCTGGGTGGTCGAGCGGCTGCGCCAGCTCGGCGCGACCATCTTCGGCAAGACGGTGACGACGGAATTCGCCTGGCGCCATCCCGGGCCGACGGTCAATCCCTGGAATGCCGCGCACACGCCGGGCGGCTCCTCCTCCGGCTCGGCCGCGGCAGTCGCCGCCGGCCTGGTGCCGCTGGCGCTCGGCAGCCAGACGCTCGGCTCGGTGATCAGGCCCGCCGCCTTCAACGGCGTGATCGGGCTGAAGCCGAGCTACGGCGCGATCCCGCGGATCGGCGTGCATCCCCTGAGCCCTTCTCTCGACCATGTCGGCTTCTTCGCGCGCCGGGTCGATGACGTGGCGCTTGCACTGTCGCTGCTGACGGGCACGAGCGACGGCGATCCGCATGGCCGGCCGCTGCCGGCCTTCGCCGTCGATCCCGATCAAGGCGTGCAGCCGCTGGAAAAACCGCGGCTCGGCGTCGTTCGTTTCAAACAGTGGTCGCGGGTCGAGCCCGAGCAGCAGAAGGTGTTCGATGCGGTGGTCGAGCGATTGCGCGACGCCGGCGCCGTGGTCGAGGAGCTCGCGCTCGCCGAGCTCGATACCGAGGCGGAGGCCATCAACACCATCCTGCTCGCCGAGGCGGCTGCCATCCTCGGCGATCTGGTCGCGCGCTATCCGGACCGCTCCAGCGACATCCTGAAGACGCATGTCGCGACCGGCAAGACCAGGCTGGCCGTCGACTATCTCTGCGCCAGGGCGACCCAGGACCGGCGCCGGGCCGCGTTCCCGGCCGAGACAAAAGGCTTCGACGCGCTGTTGAGCCTGCCGGCTTTCGGCGAGGCGCCGCGCGGGCTCGACTACACCGGCGACGCCGGCTATTGCGCCCCCTTCACCTTCCTCGGCGTGCCCGCGCTGACCATGCCGGCCGGCTTCGGCCCCAACGGCCTGCCGCTCGGTGTCCAGCTCGTCGGACGCTACCGCGAGGATCTGCACCTGCTGCGGGTGGCCAAATGGACCGAGGCCGTGCTCGGCTTCGATCCCGGCGTCCCCGGCATCCTGTCGTAAGCATGCAACTGTCAAGCCGCATTGCGGCTTCATGCGTTTGCGGCCACTGGCTGCAGCCCATAGCCCGCGCTAAGGTCTGGATATGACCGTTACGGATATTGCGAACAGGACCTATAATCACGGCTGGCGGCTCGATCCCATCGTGCGCAGCCTGCTGGATACCGACTTCTACAAGCTCCTGATGCTGCAGATGATCCGGGAACGCTACCCGGACCAGCACGTCACCTTCTCCGTCATCAACCGCAGCCGCCATGTCCGTCTCGCCGAGATCATCGATGAGGGCGAGCTGCGCGCGCAGCTCGATCATGCGCGCACCCTCCGCTTCGCCAAGAAGGAATTGATCTGGCTCGCCGGCAACACCTTCTACGGCAAGACCCATATGTTCTCGCCGGACTTCATCAACTGGCTGTCGACGTTCCGCCTGCCCGACTACGAATTGCACAAGGCCGACGGCCAGTACGAGCTGCACTTCCATGGACCCTGGACCCACACCACGATGTGGGAGATTCCGGCGCTGGCGATCCTGAACGAGCTGCGCTCGCGGGCGGCGATGAAGGGGCAGGGCAGGTTTGCGCTGGACGTGCTCTATGCCCGGGCGAAGGCAAAGCTCTGGAGCAAGGTCGAGCGGCTGCGCCAGTTGAAGGGCCTGCGGCTGTCTGATTTTGGGACGCGTCGACGGCACGGCTTCCTGTGGCAACGCTGGTGCGTCGAGGCGGTGAAGGAAGGGCTCGGCCCGTCATTCACCGGCACCTCGAACGTGCTGCTGGCGATGGACAATGATCTCGAAGCGATCGGCACCAACGCGCATGAACTGCCGATGGTGGCTGCGGCGCTCGCCGACAACGACGAGGCGCTGCGCTTCGCGCCGTATCAGATCCTCGACCAGTGGCGCCGCTCCTATGGCGGCAACCTCCTGATCGCGCTGCCCGATGCC
>NZ_JAFAVV010000137.1 GCF_019242285.1 Bradyrhizobium sp. | reverse complement strand
CGCTTCAAATCGCGCTGCAATGTAACCGGCGAGCGACAGCGCGCCTCAAGCACCTTGCGATCTTTCCTCGAAAGGTGGACTTCTCTTGCTTCGGGTATCATCCCGATCTTGAATCACGACTCACCTTCTAAGAAAAGGGGGTACTAGGCCGTATGCCTTGGCGGTCTCGGCGTCGATGACGGCGCCGGTGAACATCATCTCGAGCGCGCGCGGATAGCCAACCCGCCGGGCGAGCCGCCAGCTGCCGCCGAAGGCAGGCATGACCCCGCCCATCGCCTCGATCTGCCCGAAGCTCGCGCCGCGTCCGGCAAAGGCGAGGTCGCAGCCGAGCACGAGTTCGCAACCGCCGCCCAGCGCCGGTCCTTCGACAGCCGCGACCGCCGGGAACGGCAGAGCCTCCAACGCCGCCACCAGTGCATGGCCAGACGCACTGAAGTCGCGGGCAGCGTCCGCCGACATGTCGGCGAGTTCGGCTACGTTCACCAAAAAAGCCTGCGGATGGTCTCCAGCGATGATGAGCGTACGCAAGTCTTCGCGCGCCTTCAGTTCGTCCAACGCCTCTTTCAACGCGTGCTTGCCGGCGATATCTAGGCAGGTTGCGCGGTTGAGCTTTAAGATTGCGACGTTGTCTTCGACGGCGATCGGGAAGCTAGGGTGATGACGTTGCACATATCGCTGGCCTGGATCCAGGGTGACCTCCTCGGCTCTCACTCGCGCGCAAGGCAAAAAGACCGCCGACGAGGCGAGCCTTTCACTCAGCGGCAATGTAACGCCGTTCTAGGTATTTGTTGAAATCGCGATTTTTTGCTGCTGATATTGAGTCCATGGATACCGAGAAGCTCGATCTGAATTTGCTCGAGGCGCTGGAGGCCCTTCTCGCGGAGCGAAATGTGACGCGGGCCGCCAAGCGGCTGAACTTGAGCCAACCCGCGCTCAGCAGCCGGCTCACGCGCCTGCGCTCGATGTTTGGGGATGAGCTCTTCGTGCCGACATCAAGGGGCGTGTTGCCGACGGTGCGCGCCCTCGAGCTTCAGCAACCGCTGCGGGAAGCGCTCGATCGCCTGCGGGTCATCCTGGGTACGAGAAACGAATTTGAGCCCGCAAGCAGCCGTATGAGCTTCGCTCTTGCTGGATCGGACTACGTGCAGGTCGCAATCCTGTTGCCTTTCCTGCTCGAGTTGCGATCGGAAGCTCCTCGGCTTCGCGCGCGGGTGCTGTTCAGCGACAGTCGAACCGTCGCATCAGAATTAGAGCAGGGTGACGCCGACGTCGCGTTTTTGCAGCCTGAACGCGTTAACGGCGCGCTGCGATCTCAGCTGATCTTCATTGAAAGGTACGTTTGTATCGCACGAAAAGGATCGTTGGCTTCAGAGCGCATGACGTTAGATCGGTTCCTTGCAGCAGACCACGTTGTCGTATCGCCGCGAGCGGAGGGTTTCCGCGGCGCTACGGACGCGGCGCTCGAAGCGCTCGGTTGCGAGCGAAACGTATGTTTCGCCGTATCATCGTTCGTTTTCTTGATCGAGGCTGTGTCGAAATCCAATCTGATCGCTGTGGCGCCAAGACGTTTGGCGCTCGCCAACGCTGACAAGCTTGACCTCTTTGACGCACCCCTGGCCATTCCCGATTTCTCGATCGCAATGATCTGGCACGACCGCACTCACCAGCATCCAGGTCACCGCTGGCTCAGGCAACGGCTGGCAGATTTTTGTAGTTTTGCGCCTGGCGCAGTACGCTGAGTCGCGAGCCTGGGGCCGAGAAGCGAACAATACTCCGCGACGATACATGACGGCGAAGACGCGCCTATCATTCGCGCAAAAGCACCGACTGTCACCCAGACCAACATCTTCACCATGCCTGATGGTGGACAGCAGCTGCTGATCGATTATCTTTCCCAAGCGGCGCAAGTCGCCCGCGAGGTCGAAGGACGGATTTCGGCAAACCTCCGTCGAAGCCTCGACGGCACGCGGGTCGTCAACTGTGCACCGTAGCTCCGGACAATGCCGAACCGGTCCGTGGAGCAATACAGCTTCGTGGATAGCTCTCCATTAGCCCTGGCACCTCTGAAGGAGCCGCTCGATCAATCCTGATCAAGCGGCGTGCTCGTTTAGCAACTATTCCGGCAACAACGGAGGAGAACTCATATGGCAACATTCGTCCTTGTTCCCGGAGCGGGCGGCATGGCTTGGTATTGGCACCGCGTGGCCCCGCTTATTCGCGCGGCGGGGCACGACGCCATCGCGGTCGATCTGCCTGGCGACGATAGGAACTCCGGTCTTGTCGCGTATGCGGACATCGTAATCCGGGCGATCGCGAAACGACGTAACGTGATACTCGTTGCCCAGTCGCTGGCGGGCTTCACGGCGCCCCTCGTTTGCACGCGTGCGCCCGTACGGGTAGTCGTGTTCGTTAACGCGATGATTCCAAAACCCGGCGAGACCGCTGGTGCATGGTGGGACGCAACTGGGGCAGTTGAAGCGCGGCAACAAACTGCAAAGCGCTGCGGCTATGCAGTGGAATTCGATGTAGGAACGTACTTCTTGCACGACGTGCCAGAGGAAGCGTTGCGCGCCGGTCCGGGCAAACCACGCGAGGAATCTGAAACAGTTTTCGGCGACCCTTGCCGTTTCGAGCGCTGGCCCGATATCCCTATTCATGTTCTTGCAGGAAGAGACGACCGCTTCTTCCCAATCGAATTTCAACGACGTGTCGCGCGCGAAAGGCTAGCAAGAGAGGTAGAGGAAATTCCAGGTGGTCATCTCGTCGCGTTGTCTAATGCGGAAGGACTAACCGAGCGCCTTCTTGCATATGCGAAGGGACTGGCGCCCGAAATGGCGCGCCATCCCAAAGCTGCCGGCGATCCCAAGACGGCGAACGTGACTACCGCACCTACTTCATCAATTGACGGGAGTGCCGATGGTTGCGACAGGCCAAATCGTTCCAGGCTTGAGCAGCCCCGAAAAGTGGCCCAGTAAACTTT
>NZ_JAFAVV010000856.1 GCF_019242285.1 Bradyrhizobium sp. | reverse complement strand
AGGGTGACAATGCGCTGCCGGACGGGCTGTCGGCCGACCTCGTGCGCAAGATCATGATCGACAATCCGTTTGCCACCTACGGCCGGCTGAAACAGCCCGCAGCGAAGGAGACAATGTCATGAACATCCAGCTTCGCGAACGGCCCGGAGCGGCCAAGGCCGCCGTCGCCAAGACCGCGATCGCCGACTGCGACATCCATCCGGCGCGGGCGACCAAGACCGAGCTCTATCCGTATCTGGCAAAACGCTGGCACGACCATCTCGAAACCTATCAGGAGCATCCCTACCAGGGCATGATGGAAGGTCCGCCCTATCCGAAGGCGCAGCCCAACGCCTCGCGTCGCGATGCCTACCCGCCGGAAGGCGGGCCGCAGGGCTCCTCGTTGTCCTTCATGCAGAAGCAGCATCTCGACCCCAACAACGTCGTGCTCGGCGTGCTCAATCCGCTGCGAACCGGGCAGGGGCTGCGCAACCACGACCTCGCCGCCGCGATCTGCTCGGCCATCAACGACTGGCAGATCGAGAAGTGGACCAGCCAGGATTCGCGGCTGAAAGGCTCCGTCGTGGTCGCCAATGAGGATGGCGTGACGGCGGCCAAGGAAATCCGCAGGCGCGCGAATGACAGGAATTTCGTGCAGGTGCTGCTGCTCAGCCGCAATGTCGAGCCGCTTGGCCAGCGCCGCTATTGGCCGATCTATGAGGCGGCCGAAGAGGCGGGGCTGCCGATCGGCGTCCACGCCTTCGGCTTTGGCGGCAATCCGATCACCGCCTCGGGCTGGCCGAGTTATTACATCGAGGAGATGGTCGGCCATTCGCAGTGCCAGCAGACCGCGCTGGCGAGCCTGGTGCTGGAAGGCGTCTTCGAGCGCTTCCCGAAGCTGAACATGATCATGGTCGAGGCCGGCTTCGGCTGGGCGCCGTCGCTGGCCTGGCGGCTGGATCGCTGCTGGGAGCGGCTCAAGAGCGAAGTGCCGCATGTGAAGCGGTTGCCGTCGGAATACATTCGCGAGCACATCTGGTGGACCACGCAGCCGATGGAGGACCCGGAGCGGCGCGACCATCTGCTGGACGTGATCGGCTGGATCGGCTGGGACAAGCTCCTGTTCGCGACCGACTATCCGCACTGGGATTTCGACGAGCCGTCGCGCGTGCTGCCGGTGGGCGTCTCCGATGCCAACCGCGACGCGTTCTTCCTCGGCAACGCCAGGAAGGTGTACGGAATCGCATGATCCGGAAAAGTGCGAAGCGGTTTTCCGATAAAGATCATGCGTAGAGAATAGCATGGCGAAGCACGTCATCGGCCCGGTGGCAGAATTGCCGCCGGGCTCGCGCAAGTTCGTCGTCATCGACGACCGGCCGATCGCGATCTTCAACGTCAAGGGCGAGTTCTTCGGTCTGCTGAACCGCTGCCCGCACCAGGGCGCGGCGCTGTGCGAGGGTCCGCTGATCGGGCTCGCGCAATCCAAGGACCCCGGCGAGATCGAATACACCAGGCCTGGCGAGATCCTGCGCTGCCCCTGGCACGGCTGGGAATTCGACGTCCGCACCGGCCAGTCCTACTGCGATCCGCGCCGCTTCCGCGTGAAGACCTATCCAGTCGACGTCGAGCCCGGCACGGCGGTGGTGAAGGGGCCGTATGTCGCCGAGACCATCAAGGTCGCGGTCGAGAGCGACTATGTGGTGGTGGATTTGTGAGCCACGTAACGCGTCGTTCCGGGTTCGATGCGGAGCCTGTCATCCGGCCGCGTTTTCGCGCGGACCGGGTGGCATCGCCTCGGAACGACGGCGTCAAGCATGCATCACCATGCGCCGCTCGCGCGCGTAGCGCACCAGTGCGACGAAGCGGTAGAGGCCGTGCACGAACTTGCCATAGGGCAGGGTGATGAACAGCGCGAACACGACGCTGAGATGCAGCGCCAGCAGCGGGCCCATCGCCGATGTCTCCCGCAAGAGAAGCAGCGCAAGCCCGGTGACGCTGCTGAGCAGCAGCATCAGGATGAAGGCCGTATCCATCCCGGTGCGCGCCGCATCCGTCAGCGCCGGATCGCGCTGCGATTTCGCAAACAACAGGCCGATCGGACCGATCACCAGCCCGATGCCGCCGAGCGTGCCGAGCACCACCGGCAGGTCCCACCAGGCGTACGGCGCCTCGCGCCCGAGCAGATAGTGATAGAGCGTGGCGACACAGGTCGCGGCAAAGCACAGGATGAAGCCGTAGAACGTCAGGTGGTGATAGATCTTGCGGCGATCGGTCGGCTGATCGTCCTCGTTGAAGCAGCCAACCCCACCGCCGTCGAGATAACGCAGGCCTGCGGCATCCTTGATCGCCTGCCAGAGCGACGGCGCGTCGGCGCTCATGCCGACGGGCTCGCCGATGTCGCGCCAGAACGCACGCATGCTCAGCGCAAGCGCCGCAACGGCATAGAGGAAGGCGGCGCCGAACAGCGCCGCCATCGCGTTGTGCGGCATCAGCGCATAGAACGCGCCGGGGCCGGTGTGGATGCCGTGCAGCACCTGCGCGTCGTTGAAGGCTGCGAAGCCGAAGATGAAGGCGGCGACGCTCACCGCCGCGATCAGGCTGATCGCGACACCGTTGCGCGCGAACAGGCCCGACAGCGCGCCCGGCCAAGCGTAGTACGCATAGGATTCCGCGCGAGCGATGGCGAGCGTCTTCGGCACGTTGACATCGAATTCGTGCGGCGGCGAGAACTGGCAGTCGGTATAGCAGGCGCCGCAGGCGTGGCAGAGATTGGCGAGGTAGTTGAGGTCACCGTCGGAGAAGGCACGGCGCATCTCCATGGCGGGAAACACCGCGCACAGGCCCTCGCAATAACGGCACGAATTGCACACCGTCATCAGCCGGTCGGCCTCGGTGAGCAGCGCGGTCGCATGGCTCCCCGGCCGCGCACCGTCCTTCTCAGTTGCGAGCATTGCGCGCCGCCTCCGTTCCGGCGATGCGGCCGAACACGCTGCCGATCGTCATGCCCATGCCGGCCGCATAGCCGCGCC
>NZ_JAFAVV010000073.1 GCF_019242285.1 Bradyrhizobium sp. | reverse complement strand
ATGATATATCATACTTGATATTTGATATATCACAAGGTAGGCTCCCCTGGATCAATGGGAGGGCTGGATGATGACGACCCGTCGCGACCTTTGCAAAAGCCTGCTGGCGACGAGTGCGCTGGCGCTCTGGCCTACCATTCCCGTCGTCGCGCAGAGCCGCGACAACACGGCACGCATCGCCTGGCCTTATGATACGGCATCGCTGGATGCGGTCGGGATCGGCGCGCAACGCTCGACCTGGAGCGTCAGCCTGCATCTCTACGATCGCCTCGTGACCTACGCCGCGACGGATCGGTCCGACGGGACGCGGCAATACGATCCCGCACGATTGCGATCCGAATTGGCCGAGAGCTGGCAAGTCTCTCCGGACAGCAGGACCGTGACGTTCCGCCTGCGCCCAGATGCCAGGTTTCACGATGGCTCGCCGGTCACCGCCGAGGACGTTCGCTGGTCCATCGAACGCGCGCTGACCGTCAAATCGGCTGCGGGCGTCATGGCAGTGGGTGGATTGAAGAGCGCCGACCAGTTGAAGGCCGTCGACGCCACGACGTTTCAGGTGACGCTGCCGGCGCCCAACCGGTTCGCCGTCCTCGTCTTCACGATCCCGTTCGCGGCCATCATCAATTCGAAGCTCGCGAACCAGAACGCCACCGCTCAGGATCCGTGGGCCAATGAGTGGCTGAAGCGCAACGCTGCGGGCGGCGGTGCCTACAAGCTCGAAAGCTTCCGCAACGACCAGGTGCTGCTCACGCGCAACGAGAGTTGGACCTGCGGGGACAAGCCGGGCATGCAGCAGGTCATCTTCCAGACCGTTCCGGAATCGGCGACGCGCGGCGCGCTCGTCGAGCGCGGCGCCGCCGACATCGCCGTCGAGATTCCCCCGAATGATTTCGCGGCCATCGAGGGGCGGGGACAGGCGCGTGCGCTGGCCATTCCCATGCCGAACCACATGGACTTGATGGCGGCGAACTCGCAGGCCGCGCCGTTCGACGATTTGCGCGTGCGGCAGGCGATCGCCTATGCGCTGCCCTATCAGCAGATCTTCCAGAGCGTGTTCCGCGGCCGCGGCACGCCGCTGTTCGGCGCCAAGGGCGAGCCGAAGCCGGCGTCATTTCCGCAGCCGAGCGACTTCAACACCGATCCCGATCGTGCCATGGCGCTGCTCAAGGACGCCGGCCGTGCCGGCGGCTTCGAGGCCAACCTGATGTACAGCGTCGCCAAGGCCGCCTATTTCGATCCGCTCTCGCTTGTCGTGCGCGACGCGCTCGGCAAGATCGGTATCCGCGTCAACATCGACCGCATTCCCGGCGCGCAGTTCGATGAGCGGGTGGTGGCGCGGAATTTCCAGTTGCTGCTCGACAATCGTGTCGCCTGGCTGTCGCTGCCCGACTACTGGTTCACGGCGTTCTATACCGGAACCTCGACCTCCAATCTCGGCAACTTCAACGATCCGAAACTCGATCGGATGCTGAAGGACCTGCCCGGCGACGCCTCGCCGGAGCTCTATGGCGAGAGGACGGCCGAGATGAGCAGGCTCGTGCTCACCGAGGTGCCGATGATCCCGCTGCGGCAGGGGGCCGTCGAGCTCGTGATGTCCAGGGGATTGAGCGGCTATACCTACTGGTTCCACGGCCTGCCGGATGCCCGCGACCTCAGGCGCGCCTGACGCAGAGCCGGACTTCGCGATGTCGGGCGGACGATCGAAGCAGTGGTGATGACGCGCCATTCGGACATCTGGCGATTTGTCCTGCGCAGGATCCTTGGAGCGCTGCCGCTCCTGGTCGGCGTCGGCATCTTCACCTTCATTCTCGTGCGCGTGCTGCCCGGCGATCCCGCCGCCTATTACGCCACCGGCCCGATGGCCACCCAGGACGAGATCGCACAGGTTCGAAACACGCTCGGGCTGGACCGGCCGCTGCTCGAGCAGCTCGCGCGCTATTTCAAGGACGTCTCGGCCGGCGATCTCGGTCGTTCGCTGGTGACGGGTCAGCGCGTCAGCAGCGATCTGCGCGAACGGTTTCCGGCCTCGTTCGAATTGACCTTCGTCGCCATGCTGCTGGCGCTGCTGGTCTCCATTCCGCTCGGTATCATCGCCGCGATCCGTGCGGGATCGTGGATCGACCACGTCATCCGCTTCGTCGGTACGCTCGGCGTGTCCATGCCCGCCTTCGTGGCCGGCATCGTGCTGATCTTCGTCTTCTACTTCAAGCTCGGGCTGACGCCCGAGCCGATCGACCGGATCGATCCGTTCGTGCTTAAGCCGGCCGCCGTCACCGGACTGCTGCTGATCGACAGCCTGCTGG
>NZ_JAFAVV010000812.1 GCF_019242285.1 Bradyrhizobium sp. | reverse complement strand
CATCTTGAACTCGACCGGCTTGCCATAGTCCTTGAGCAGCGCCTTGGCCTTCTCGGCATCCTCCGGCAGCGCGCCATCGTCCTTGCACTTGACCCAGGAGCCGTCGCCGTAAGGATTGCTCGCCGGCCGGCTCAGGCCGTTGGTGATCGCCTGCGACATTTTCTTGCGGTCGAGCGCCATCACCATGGCCTGTCGCACGCGCACATCGTCGAACGGCGGGGCCTTGGTGTTGAAGGCATAGACCGCAGCCCCCGACCCCTTGAAGCTGTGCACGGCCATCTTGGGATCCTTCTGCGCCTTCATGATGTTGTCGGGGTCGTATTCGTCGTCCCAGATGATGTCGACCTCGCCCGATTGCAGCGAGGCAAAGCGCGACTGCGCGTCCGGCAGCGGTTTCAGCACGATGCGGTCGAGATAGGGATGGCCCTTGTTCCAGTAGTCGGGATTCTTCTCCAGCACCATGCGGTCGCCGGCGGCCCAGGATTTCAGGATATAAGGGCCGGTGCCGACGGGATTGCGGTTGTAGTCGTCACCCTTGGTCTTCCAGGCGGTCGGCGAGTGCACGACGTTGTTGGAGCTCTGGATGGTTATGATCGCCGGCAGGTTCACCTGGGGATCGTTGAGGTGGTAGACGATCGTCAGGTCGTCGGTTGCCTCCACGTCGTGGATGAAGGCGATGTAGAACGCGCAACGGCACTTGTTGGCGGGATCCTTCTGCCGGTCGAAGTTCTCCTTCACGGCTTGCGCATTGAACGGCGTGCCATCGTGAAATTTGACTCCCGGACGCAGCTTGAAGGTCCAGGTCTTGAAATCCTCGGAATGCGACCAGGACAGCGCGAGCTTCGGCTGCGGCTCGCCCTTGTCGTCGAGCGAGGTCAGCGTGTCGAAGATGGCGCCGGCCGCCGTGTTCGCCGAGGTGTCGTAGACGCCGACCTTGAGCGGATCGAAACCGGGAATGTCGAGCTCCTGCCCGACCGTGATGCTGCCGCCGGCTTTCTGCGCGCTGGCTGGACTCGTCGATTGCGCGAAGACAAATCCCGCCACGAGGAAAATAGGCGCAAACCTGCGCGCGCACACCACCACGGTCATCAGCAGCTTCCTCCCCTTTGCCGCGTCCGCATTCACGGATCGTCGTTTGGCGGGCGCAGATTGGCTGGATTTGCCGCCAGCGGCAAGGGCGGAGGAGTCGCAGCGACGCGGCCTTTCAGCTCGCCGTGGTCTTTTCCGCGGAAACGCCGATCTCCTGCAGTAGCGCGCGCGTATGCTCGCCGAGCGTCGCCATCCGCTTTCCCGCGGCAACCTTGGCACCCGACATCCGGAACGGCAGGTTCAGGACCTTGAACGTGCCGCCGCCGTCCTCGACTTCGGCAATGGCATCACGATGGGCGAGCTGCGGATCGGCCAGCGCCTCGCCGACCGTGCGATAGGCGGAGGACGGCACGCCCGCGTCGTTCAGCGCCGCGAGGCACGCCGCCGTCGTCACCGAGCGCGACCAGGCTTCGACCCCTTCCATCATCTGCGGCCAATGCGCACGGCGCTCGCCATAGCTGGCGAACCGGGAATCATCGACCCATTCGGGACGGCCGATCACCCTCATCAGCCCCTGGAAGGTCTTTTCGCTGGCGATCGCGATCATGACATAGCCATCGCGGGTCGCGATCGGCCCGAAGGTCGGACGCAAACTCTGCTTGACCTCGAACTGCGACCACTGCAATTCATTCAAGGTGAGGCTCAGCATTGATTCGAGCATCGAGCAGTCGATGTGCTGGCCGCGGCCGGTCTGCTCGCGCTGGTAGAGTGCCGCCGAGATCGCGCCGAACGCATAGGTGCCCGTCAGCACGTCGGCGTGGTAGATGCCGCAGTAGTCTGGCCGGCTGCGGCCGGGCTGATAGGCCAGATGGGCCATCTCGTAGCCGGACGCCGCGTGGATCACCGGCGCGTAAGCGGGCAACTCGGCCGACGGACCGGTCTGGCCGTAGCCCGAAATCGAGCAGTAGATCAGTCTCGGGTTGAGTGGACGCAAGGTCTCATCATCGAGCTGGAGGCGGCGCATGACGCCAGGCCGGAAGTTCTCGACCAGGACATCGGCGACCGCGGCGAGCCGACGGATCGCTTCGGCGCCATCGCGTGATTTCAAATCGAGCACCAGGCTCTTCTTGCCGACATTGAGCTGGCCGAAGACGGTCGAGCAGCCGTTGCGCACCGGCGGGCGGCTGCGCATTGTTTCTCCCTCGGAGGTCTCGACTTTGATGACCTCGGCTCCCATATCGGCGAGCATGCGGGCACAGTGCGGGCCGGCGATCGTGGTCGAGAAATCGATCACGCGAAGCCCGGCGAAGCATCCTGTCAAATGGCCCTCATGGTTTCCAGCTAGTGTCATTGTTGAATTTCCCCTAAGCGGCTTGGTGGTACGAACCTAAAGGGCGCGACGGCAGCAGGAAAGCCGGACGTGGAACTTTGGACGGATTCACGCATTGACGCGTTTTGGGAAAACTGGACCCGATCTTGCATCATCCGGACGGGGCTCAGACGAGGGCGATACTTGAGGGTACTTTTCGTCACAACCGAAATGGACGATTTCGTCCGGGTAGGCGGCCTCGCGGCCGTTTCGGCCGCCCTGCCCCGGGCGCTTCGTCTCTGGAGCGACATCCGAATCCTGCTGCCAGGCTATCGCGATGTCGTGGAGCAATTCACGCATATTCAGATCGTCGGCCACTGCGCGGCCCGCGCGGAGATGCCGGCCTGCACGCTCGGCCGTGCCTCGACCAAGGACGGCCTGCCGGTCTATGTGCTGCTCTGCCCGCAGCTCTACGATCGCCCCGGCAATCCCTATGGTGACGAGAACGGACGGGACTGGCCGGACAACGACATCCGCTTCGCGCGGCTGGCGTCGGCTGCCGCCGAACTTGCCGCGGGCACGCTGGACAGAAATTGGGCAGCCGACCTGGTTCATGTCAATGACTGGCAGGCCGCCCTCGTCCCGGCCTATCTGGCCTGGAGTGGCGCCAACATCCCCTCGATCCTGACCCTGCACAACCTCGCCTATCAGGGCCTGTTTCCGAAGGAATCGCTGCGCCGGATCGGCGCGCCGGAAACCTCGTTCCATATCGACGGGCTCGAATTCTACGACAAGCTGTCGTTCCTCAAGGGCGGCATCGTCTATGCCTCGCATTTGACCACCGTCAGCTCGACCTATGCCAGGGAGATCACCACGCCGGAGTTCGGCTGCGGGCTGGAAGGCTTGCTGCGGCAGCGCTCGAACGCCTCTGAGTTGACGGGCATCCTCAACGGCATCGACGAGAGCTGGGATCCGACGTCCTGCGCACAACTGGCGCAGCCGTTCGGCGCCGGCGACTGGGAAGGCAAGCGCGCCAATGCCGATTACGTGCGCAAGCAGTTCGGGCTCGCGGTGTCGCGCGGGCCGATGTTCGGCCTCGTCGCCCGGCTGGTGCACCAGAAAGGCATCGACCTCGTGCTGTCGGCGGCCGACGAGATCATCGGCTCCGGCGGACAGATCGTCGTCACCGGCTCGGGTGAGCCCGAGATTGAACGTGCGCTGGTCGACGCGCATCGGCTGCGGCCGGACGCCATCGGCGTCGTCATTGGGTTCAACGACGGCCAGGCGCGACGGATCTTCGCCGGCAGCGACTTCACGCTGATGCCGTCACGCTTCGAGCCCTGCGGCCTGAGCCAGATGTATGCGCAGCGTTTCGGCTCGCTGCCGATCGGCCACCAGACCGGAGGGCTGGCGGAAACCATTACCGACGGCGAGACCGGTTTCCTGTTCTCGCAGCCCTCGATCGATTCCTTCCTCGGCGGCATCCGCCGGGCGTTCGCGACCTTCCGCGCCAAGGACCGCCTCGATTCCATGCGGCGGAGCGCGATGGCGCGGTCGTTCAGCTGGGATATGTCGGCCGCCTACTACAGCGCGCTGTACCGGAAGTTCGCCGCGCCGTAGCCGCGAGCGCCGGCGCATCATTCCCGGAAACATTCACTCCGCGGCGGCGAGCATCGGATCCACCTCCTCGTGCACGATAACGCCGGCGAGCGGATCGAACTGACCCACCCATGGCGCACGCGCCAGCACGGCTTTGGTGTGCGCGCGGCCGGCTTCCCAGCGCTGCGCGATGCCGGCCGCGCTGAAATCGACATCCTTGGTGTGGGTCTCACGCGCGAGCTGCGGCGCGAGCAGCCGGACCACGTGCATTCTGGTCTGGCAGCCGTAGCTCGCAAGCTCCTGCACCGACGGGTCGTTGTGCTCGGCGGCGGGCAGCCGCGCGGCAAGCTGGTTGATGACATGGCGCAGCCGGTGCACCTGCTCCTCGCGCGCGATCTGGGTTGCGATGCGGCTGGAGAACTGCACGTCCTTGTGGCGGTTGAACACGTCGGCCATGGTGGCCGGCTCGGCGCCGACGGGATTCCACAAATGCACCGAGAAGATCAGCGAGTCCCGGCGCGGATTGTCGGCGAACACGGCTTCGGTCGGCGAATTCGAGAGAATGCCGCCGTCCCAGTAGAGCTCACCATCGATTCGCACGGCCGGAAACGCCGGCGGCAGCGCGCCCGACGCCATGACATGCTTGACGCCGATCGCGCCTTCCCGGCTGTCGAAATACCGCATCCGGCTGGTCCTGACGTGCGCGGCGCCGACCGTCAGGCGCGGCGTGCAGCGATTGACCAGATCGAAATCGACGAGCTCGGCAAGCGTGCGCTCCAGCGGCACCGTCGAATAGTAGCCGGCATGTTCCGCGCCAAGCGGATAGGAATCGCCGGCATGGGCGAACGGATTGGGCTGGAAGAAGCCGGCAATGCCGTGCGCCACCGTGGTCCAATAGCTGAGACGATCATGAAGGCCGGGTAAAGTGTCCTGAAGCCCGAGCAGCGGCTGCTGCTCCATCCGCTTCCAGAAGATACGCAATCGCGCGAGCCGATCCCGCGGCGGATTGCCCGCGATCAGGCTGGCGTTGATCGCCCCGATCGAGGTGCCGATGATCCAGTCCGGCTCGACACCGGCCTCATGCAGCGCCTGATAGACGCCGGCCTGATATGACCCGAGCGCGCCACCGCCCTGAAGCACGAGCACGATCTGGCCCGGCAGGCCGCTTGAAGAGCCGTTCGTCCCTGCGCCGTCCACGTTCCGCCTCGCTCCGCAGCCTTAAGGTAAATTCGCTGGAGCGAGTTTGTTACGGCGTCGGCCGCATTTCAATGCGTCATACGGCCGTCTCGGCCTGTCCATCCGGCGGATCGTCGTCGGCGATCGCGCGCCAGGCCGCGCCGTCGAGATCATCATACTGGCCGCTCTTCAGCGACCACAGGAATGCAAGCAGGCCGGCAAGCCCGAGGCCGAGCGCCAGCGGCACGAGAATGACGAGCACTTCCATCGCGCAAGCTCCCTAGACGAGCGGTTTTGAAATTCGAATCATATCAGCCCCTCCACCGAACCTCATCCTGAGGAGCATCGCGCAAGCGATGCGTCTCGAAGCGACGCGTCTCGAAGGATGGCCGGGGGCGACGGCCGTGCAAGCAGCCATCCTTCGAGACGCAAGCCCTTCGCCCTGAGGGCGAAGGCTTGCTCCTCAGGATGAGGTCGGAGTGCTGGGAGGCGATAGGCTTCATGGAAGCACTCGTCTAGCTGTTGAAAACCGTGCTGGAGGCAGGCACCCCGGCGCTGCCCGGCCTTGCAGCTCGCGTCTCACCACCGGCCTGCCGCGCCCGCAGCGCGTTCAGCATCACCAGGATCGACGAGCCCGACATCGCCGCGGCCGCGATCAGGGGCGTCACCACGCCGCTGATCGCGATCGGCACCGCCAGGAGATTGTAGCCGACCGCAAGCCAGAGATTCTGCCGCATCAGATGCAGCGCCTTGCGCGAAATGTCGATCGCCGCCACCACCGGCGCCAGCGGGCGGCCGAGGAACACGAGGTCGGCGGTCGACTGGCTCAGATGCGCGGCGCTGATCGGCGACATCGACACGTGCGCGGCTGCGAGCGACGGCGCGTCGTTCATGCCGTCGCCGACCATCATCACCCTGATGCCGCGCCGCTTCAGCTCCTCGATCCGCGCGATCTTGTCGGCGGGCGTCACGCCGGCGCGCCATTCGGCGACGCCGAGCACGCTTGCCGCCGCCCGCACGGCCGGTTCGCGGTCGCCGGAAAGAATCTCGACCGCGATGTCGCGGTTCTTCAGCGCCGAGATGACCGCGCGCGCGTCAGTCCGCAGCCCCTGCCGGACCGAGAACAGGTATTTCTCGTCGCCGCGGCTGAACGCCACGACCGACGCCTCCGGATCGGCGCGCGCGTTGTGGTTTACAAGTTGCTCGGCCCCGCAGAACGATGGCCGGCCGAGCCTGATCGCGACGCCTCCGAGCTCGGCCCGCACGCCCTGCCCCGGTTCCTCGACCGCGCCGACGACTGGCACCTTGGCGCCCGCCGCTTGTGCGACGGCGGCGGCGACCGGATGATGGCTGGAGAGCGCAAGCTGCCCGGCAAGCCGGAAGACATCGGGCGGGACATCGGCCGCGTTGACGACCTCGAGCTCCGGCAAGGTCAGTGTGCCGGTCTTGTCGAAGATGACGTGATCGGCCTCGGCCAATCGTTCGATGGCGTCGCCGGCATTGAGCAGCACGCCGGATTTGAACATCGCGCCCGATGCCACCGTCTGCACGGTCGGAATCGCAAGACCGAGCGCGCAGGGACAGGTGATGATAAGCACGGCGACGCCGGTCACGATGGCATCGTGCCAGTTCGCGCCTGATAGCACCCAGCCGATCACCGTCAACAACGCGGTCGCATGCACCACCGGCGCATAGAGCCGCGAGGCGCGGTCGGCGAGCCGCCGGTAGCGCGAGCGCGCCTGCAGCGCGTTGTCCAGCAGCCGCGTGATCTCCGACAGCAGCGTGGCCTCCGACGCCGCCGAAACCCGCACCCGCAAGGTGCCGGAGATGTTGAGCGAGCCGGCATAGACCGCGGTGCCCTGCCCGGCCGCGACATGCAGCGTCTCGCCGGTGATCAGGCTCTGGTCGATCTCCGATCTGCCTTCGATGACGGTGCCGTCGACGGCGCAGCGCTCACCGGGCCGCAACAGCACGATGTCGCCGGGGCGGATCGCCGCGACCGGCACCTCGGCTATTTCATCGGGGCCGACGAACCTGGTCGCGGTCTCGGCCTTCAGCGCCGCCAGATTGCCGGCCACCGCCCGGGTCCGCCGCCGCATGTTCTGGTCGAGATAGCGCCCGACCAGCAGGAACGTCAGCAGCATGATGGCGGCGTCGAAATAGGCGTGCTCGGCGTGGTTGAAAGTCTCGACCACGCTCATGCCGAGCGCCAGGACGACGCCGATGGTGATCGGCACGTCCATGTTGACGCCGCCGGCGCGCAGCGCACGGAATGCCGAGCGGAAGAAGGGCTGCCCCGCATAGGCCGCTGCCGGCAGGGCGATCAGCGCCGACAGCCAGTGGAAGAAATCGCGCTGCTCGGGCAGCATGTCGCTGACATTGCCGGACCAGACCGGGATCGACAACATCATGACGTTCATGGTCGCGAAGGCTGCGACCCCGAGGCAACGCAGCAGGAAGCGCGACCGCTCGGACTCGCTCGCCTCCGCGCTCGCCTTCTCGAACGGATAGGCCTTGTAGCCGAGCTCGGCGAGGCGGTCGATGAAGCGCGCCGGGTCCAGCGCGCCCTGCCTCCACTCCAGCGCCACGCGCCGATCGGTCAGGTTGACGCGGGCGAGCGTCACGCCTGATATCGCCGACAACCCGCGCTCGATCTTCGCCATGCAGCCCGCGCAGTTGACGCCTTCGACCGCGAGATCGATGTGATTGAGGCCCGAGCCGACATCCCTCACATAATGGGAAAAGTCCCGCGTCGCCTGCATTTGCATTCCTTCCTCAGTTCAGGACCACGCGGTTGACGGACAGGAACATCCGCTCTCCCCTCGCGTCGGCCTCGAGCACCAGGTCCCATTGACCCGGCGCGATCGCGCCGATGCTGCCACGATAGACGCCGAGGCCGACCTCGGCGAGCGCCATCGACAGATCGGCGCGCTTGTCGGTCGGACGCTCGAAGCGCCCCTCGAACCTCAGGCCGGTCAGCGGTCGGCCGGCCTGATCATGGGCCTCGACCTCGAGCGTCGCGCCGCCGTCGGCGCCGCGCCTGACATGGGCGTCGACTTGCCATTTGCGCGCGTCCTGGTCGCGCGCGGCGGCGATCTCCTTCTCGTAGGCGAGGCTCGCGCTGTAGGCGCTGTCGACCTCGGTGCCGGGCAGCGTCTTGATTGCGAGCTTCATCATGGTGACATTGACGCCGATGACGACGCCGAAGAAGGCGACCAGCATCAGCAGCACCTTGCGTCCGGTCAGGGGCCTCTCGGCAGCGGCGATCACGGGCATGAACCAGATCCTGTCTTTCAAGGGGCCACGAAATTGTCGGTCGCCGACGCGACCTCGCCAAGGCCGATGTCGGTGACGTGGAAGCGGACCGGAATCGACTTCGCCGGATTGTCGTTGGCCGGCGCCGTCACCAGCATCCGAAGCTCGGAGGTCGTATCGCGGCCGATCACGACCATCGGCCGGTCGGGCGTCACTGAATCGACGCCGACGACATGGGTCGTCGGATTCTTCGGACCGTCGACGTCGATCGCGATCACCCGGTCGAAGCCGCTCTTGTTGAGCAGGCGGATCGTGTAGGCATTGCGGATCGAGCCGTCGCTCAGGCGCACCGCCACCGGGTTGCGGTCGTGCAGCACGTTGACGTCGAGCAGCGACCGCGTCGCCAGTACATAGAGCATGATCGATCCGACGACGGCGATGATCACGCCGTAGAGCACGGTGCGGGGCCGCACGGTGCGGTAGATCGGCGGCTTGCCGGCCGCGCGCCGATGGATGTTGATGTCGTTGTCGTAGCCGATCAGGCGGGGCTCGCGGCCGATCTTCTTCATCACGGCGTCGCAGGCGTCGATGCAGAGGCCACACTGGATGCATTCGAGCTGCGGGCCGTTCCTGATGTCGATGCCGGTCGGGCAGACGGCGACGCACTGGTAGCAGTCGACGCAGTCGCCGACATGCTCGCCCAGCGCCTTGAGCTCCGCGGCCTTCTTGACCGAGGTGCGCTTCTCGCCGCGGTCATAGCGGTAGGTGACGTTCAGCGCCCATTCGTCGGTGAGGGCGGCCTGGATGCGCGGCCAGGGGCACATATAGGTGCAGACCTGCTCGCGCATGTGCCCGGCCAGGACATAGGTCGAGGCGGTCAGGATCGCGATCCAGATATAGGCCACCGCCGGCGCGTCGAAGGCGAGGAGCTGCTTCACCAAGGTCGGCGCGTCGTCGAAATAGAGCACCCAGGCGCCGCCGGTCCACCACGCGATCATCAGCCAGATGAAATGCTTCAGCCCGACCTCGGAAACGCGCCGCAATGTCCACCGGCTCGCGGCGGCGTCCTTCTTCATGCGCTCGCGCCGGTCGCCCTCGATCAGGCGCTCGACGGCGTAGAACAGATCGGTCCACACCGTCTGCGGGCAGAGATAGCCGCACCAGATGCGGCCGCCGATCGCGTTCATCAGGAACAGCGCGATCGCCGCCAGGATCAACAGCCCGGTAAAATAGTAGACTTCCTGCGGCCACAGCTCGATGAAGAAGAAATAGAACCGCCGGTTGGGGAAATCGATCAGCACCGCCTGGTCGGGCGCGCCAAGACCGCGATTCCAGCGCACGAACGGCAGCAGGTAGTAGATGCCGAGGCAGACCGCCATCAGCGTCCACTTGATGCGCCGGAAAGTGCCGGAGACGCGCTGCGGATAGACCTTCCTGCGGGCGACGTAAAGCGGCCCATCTTCGTCGTAAGGCAGTTCCTGCGGCTTGATCGGCCTGTTCATGGGCGGCTACCCTCTCGCAATCTGAAAGCGCGACGGCAGCTTTTCGCCATCGCGCCCGGCTCCTGCTTGAGCTTTCGGATCAGGGCTACGAATTGACCTAGGCCCAAACCGTCAAACCCGGTTGATCCAGCTCAAGCGAACTCCCGGTCCATCGCCACGCGCCCCGTTATTTTCCGCCTCCGAGCGAATGCACATAGACTGCCATGACCTTGATCGTGGTCGGATCGAGCCGCCCCTCCCACGCCGGCATCACGCCGGCGCGGCCGTTGGCGATGGTTTCGATGAGGGTCGCCTCGTCCGAGCCGTAGAGCCAGATCTGGTCGGTCAGGTTCGGCGCGCCGAGCTCCTGGTTGCCCCTGGCGTTGTCGCCATGGCAGACCGCGCAATTCTCGGCGAAGATCTTCGCGCCTGCCGCGGCGTCATAGGTCGGCCGCGTCGGCAGCCCTGACAGCGAGCGGACGTAGTTGGCGACCGTCACGATCTGGTCCGGCTTCAGCACGCCGTCCTTGCCGAAAGCGAGCATCTGGCCTTCGTGCTGCTTCGCGTTGCCGGAACGTGCGCCGAAGCGGATGGTCTGCGCGATCTGGTCCAGCGAGCCGCCCCAGAGCCAGTCGTCGTCGTTGAGGTTCGGATAGCCTTTGGCGCCGGCGGCGCCGCTGCCGTGGCAGGGCGCGCAATTGTCGCCGAACACGGTCTTGCCGCGGGCACGCGCCAGCGCCAGCATGGCGGGATCCTTCTCGATGTCGGCGAGCGAGGCCGCGGCCAGCGCCTGCATCTTTTCGCCGCGAACCTTTTCGAGATTGGCGAGCTCGACTGCGACGTCGGCGCGCGACGAATAGCGCAGGATGCCCGGCGTGTTGCCTGATAGCAGCGGCCACGCCGGATAGACGACCCAGTATCCGAACGACCAGATGATGGTGAGATAGAAGGCGATCACCCACCACCGCGGCAACGGCGTGTTGAGCTCCTTGATGCCGTCCCATTCGTGCCCGGTGGTGGCGGTGCCGGAGACGGTGTCAATGTCGGTATGATCGGTCATGTCGGTCACTCCTCCCGCAACGGCATGCGTGCCGCCTCGTCGAAAGCGGCCTTGTTGCGAGGCCAGAGGGCGTAGGTCACGATCGAAAGGAAAATCGCGACGAAGATCGGCGTCCACAGCGTCGTGACGAGATTCGAGGCGATGTTCTGGATGGTCATGATGGCGGTCATCGTTCCGTCTCAGCGCAGATTGGCTTTTTCGTTGTAGAGCTTGAAGTCGACCAGCGTGCCGAGCATCTGCAGATACGCGATCAGCGCATCCATCTCGGTCGGCGCGCCCGGCTGGCCGTCGAAATTGCGGACCACGGCCTTCGGATAGCGCTTGGCGACGGCTTCGGCGCCGGCGTTGTCCGGATCGACCTGCGCATTCAGGTCGGCGACCGCGTTGTTGATCTGATCGTCCGTATAGGGCACCCCGACCGCGCGCAGCGTGCGCAAATGATCCGGGATCGTGGAGGTGTCGAGCTCGGTCCGCGCCAGGAACGGATAGCCCGGCATCACCGATTGCGGCACGATCGAGCGCGGATCGGTCAGATGCCTGACATGCCAGTCGTCGGAATATTTGGCGCCGACGCGAGCGAGATCGGGCCCGGTCCGCTTCGACCCCCACTGGAACGGGTGATCGTACATGCTCTCGGCGGCGAGCGAGAAATGGCCGTAGCGCTCGACCTCGTCGC